>CAYYHM010000074.1:0-10109 GCA_964471795.1 uncultured Chitinophagales bacterium
GACTAGTCGAACTACGAAATACGAGCTACGCAATACGAGAAAGGCGACGAGGCGAGGGGGCGAAAATCATGCTTCAAAATCGAAATCTCGCTACTTACGAGTCGCTAATACGCTGTACGAAAAAGGCGATAAGGCGAGGGGGCGAACCCGCTGAAGCATAGTTTGGAAAGCTACCTACCGTAAGGGCGTATTGCATACGCCCAAAAGCGACCGAAATCCTGCTACAGATCAGAAATCTTACTACCGACTAGTCGGACTACGAAATACGTGATACGCAATACGGAAAAGGCAAGTGGGTAGTAATCAAAGTGGCCTCCCCCCAGCCCCCTCCATGAGGGGGAGGATGTTGGTGCATACCAGCGACATGATTGGGCTTATTCCGAATTCATTCTCCTTACGAGTCGCGATACGCGATACGGATAATGCGATAAGACGATGGGGCGAGGAGGCGAGGAGGCGACAAGGCGACGACACCGAAATCCTGCTACAAAACAGAAATCTCGCTACTTACGAGTCGCGGTACGCTATACGCTGTACGCTGTACGAAAAATGCTGTACGAAAATCCCACATCCAAAATCCAGCATCCCGTATCCCAAATCCCGTATTTTTAACCCTATGCCCGGACAAACCGCCATCTTGTTCTTTACGCGCAGCAACACCAAGCAGCTGGGGGTTACGGCACGCAGCAGCCAGATGGTGCATCGCAGTATGCAGCGGCATACGGCACAGCTGCTGGCACAAAGCGGTCTGCCCGTCATACGCTGGGATGAATTGCGGCAGCAAGGTCCCCGGTTTGCAGAGCGGCTGTGCCATGCGCTGGCGTCGCTGTTTGCCGACGGCTGGCAGCACCTCATCGTGGTGGGCGACGACTGTCCACAGCTGACCCTCCATGACCTCCACACGGCAGCGGCGGCACTCCACCATGGCAGCCAGGTCATCGGTCCCGATCAGGATGGTGGCGCCTACCTCATCGGCCTGTCGGCCCACCACTTCAATGCAGCCACATTTGCCGGCCTGCCGTGGCAGACAGATGCCCTGCTGGTTGCACTGGAAAATTGGATGAGCGTGGCAACATCCGCCGTCATCCTGCGCCCGCATGCCGACGTGGATACCTATCAGCAGGCGGTGCGGCTCTTGTTGACAGGGTTGCTACCAACAGCATTACAGCGGTTGTGGCGGCAATGGGTCACCCTCATCTCCGGCAGTACCCTGATCTACCTGCCGTCGGCACATTACTCCCCATACCTCCCCGACCACAGAGGTCCGCCTTTGCCAGCCTGAATCAACTCCCAAGCACCTTGCTGAATTTCCCGATCGACGTATCGGGGTTCACCGTTTCAACCTTTCTATATGATGCGATTCTGGCTGGCAGCACTGCTGACACTGTCCGTTCCCCAATTTGCCTGGTCACAGGCCGATCTGACCGTTATTGTCACCAACCTGCGCAATGGCAAACCCCTATCCGGCATCAAGATCACGGTAGAACATCCTACAACCGGATGGCGGATGATGGCAGAGACCTCCGACAATGGCGTGGCAATCTTCCCATCGATGCCGGACGGGAACGACTATCAGCTGACGGCTATCAGGCAGGTCAGCGGTGTAAGGCCCTCACTTGACGCCGTTACACAGACCTTCTCTATACATGCCAGCCCACTTACGCTGTATGTGGCCTTCGTCCCCGTGTCGCAGGTAGACCTTGACCCGGCGGTGGTGCAAAGCCATTACAGTGCTGTCGATTTCAACTCTGCCAATGCCGAGGTGGCAGGACGCCTCACCCAGCGGGAGCTGCGTGCCCTGCCGATAGAGGGCCGCGATGTGTCCCGTTCCCTATACCGCTTGCCCAACGTGACACAAGCCACGGGTTTCTTTCCGGAGGCACCACCTGTAGCCATCAACGGTGCCAACGCCTTGTACACGTCGTACCTCATCGACGGCATGGACAACAATGAGCAGTTCCTGGGAGGCCCTCGGTTCAACATCCCGGTGGGCTTCACGCGCCACATACAGGTACTCACCGCCAACTACCCTGCTACCTATGGGTGGGCCGGCAATGGGGTGGTGAACGTGACCACACCCTCCGGCACCAACGACATCACCGGCGAGGCCTTTACGGTGTGGCGGCCCGGTCCCCTGCTGGATGGCGCCAGTCGCTTCGCTCAGCGCGACCTGAGTGGCAACTTCGTGAAAGACGGCTTTCAGCGAGGGCAGGGAGGCTTCGCTGTCGGCGGGCCGTTGCTGCGCGACAAGACGTTTTTCTACGTGAATGCCGAGCACACCACCGACAGGAAAGACAACCGACTGATCAGTGAACCGCTGGGCGTAAATGCCATCGTCCGTGGCCACAACCGCTTCAACTACCTGTCGGCGCGCATCGACCACCATTGGAGCCAACATGTCCGCTCCTTCTGGCGGCTGCATGTGGGGCAGACGGCCATCGAACGGCAAGGTGGCGGGCTGGATGGCGGTGTGCTGTTCCCCTCTGCAGGCTCAGCGCAAGACCGCAACGCCTTCACGGCCGCCTGGCACAATCAGTATGTGAAGGGAAAGGTAGCGGCCACCCTCAACGTACAATACAGCCGCTTCCGCTGGAATTATGGCCGCCCGCTGCAAGGAGCAGCCGCACAAGTCACGATCTGGGATGACAACCAGCTGCCCGTGGCGGTACTCGGTCATCCCGGCTTCACCTTCGACGAGCTGGCCCACAGCTGGCAGGTACAGCAACGCTGGGCCTGGTATGCCGGGGCGCACACGGTGAAATGGGGAGGATCCTTCCTCACCACATCCCACCAGCTGGCCGGTGGTGGCAATCCCAATGGCAACTACCTGATACAACTTGACGAGAACCAGTTGGCCCAACTGGCTGCCAACATCACCGGCACCGACTTCCCGCTGGGCATACTACCCGCCGACGCCACCGTGGTCGACTACTCGGTAGAGCTGCAGCCTGCCACTTTCGGCGTACGGCAAAACCTGCTGTCCGCCTTTGTCAGCGACGACTGGCAGGTAACCACCCGCCTGCACATGTCGGCAGGACTAAGGTGGAGCGTCGACAACCTGAGTCGCGGTGGTGGCACCAACCTCGACCTCGACAACCTGGCACCCAACCTGGCACTCAACTATCGCCTCGACAACCGCACCACCATCCGCGGGGGCTATGGCCTGTATTTCGACAAGATCCTGTACGCCATCTACAGCGATGCGCTGCAGCAGAACACCACCGGCGCAGATTACAGGAGGCAGCTGGCGGCACTGCAATCCTTGGGCATCCTGCAGGATGACATGGACCTCGACCGGGTGACATTCGATGGCAACCTAACGGCTTCACAGCAAGGCATAGCGCTGGGAGAAGGGGCATTGTCTTCAGACTTGGCCGGCAACCGCAACCGCATCTTCAGCAATGAACGGCGCATTCTCCATCCCGCCGGCTATCAGAACCCCATGACACACCATGTCACCCTGGGCATACAGCGACAACTCGCTAACAATACCCTGCTATCGGTTGATGCCGTGCATCTGCGTGGGGAACACCTGCCTCGGCTGGTTGACCTGAACGCACCAACACCCTACCCCATCGACCCTGCCAATGTGGTGGTACGCAGTCAGGCTGCCGCCGATGCGTCCCGTCCGGTGCCCGTATTGTACGACACACAGGGGCCCTTTGCCGTAGTGGACGGCGACACCCTGCGTGGCATTGCCCGCAACATCACCGTTACGGACATGGGCGGTGCCTCCCGCTATTATGCGCTGAGCATCACCCTGAACCGGGATTCGGCGGATGACAGCTGGGGCTATCGATTCACATACACGCTGTCGCGGTTGGAGAACAATACCGATGACATCAACTTCCGGGCGCAGGATGCCAACGACTTCGAGGCCGAGTGGGGACCATCCCTCAACGACCGTACCCACGTCATCAACGCCCTGCTGTTTTGGCGCCCCGGCGACCGCTGGCAGGTAACCACCGCCTCGCTGCTGCAAAGCGGCCAGCCCATCAACCGCATTCCCGATGCGACCTTGTTCGGCACCACCGACCTGAACGGTGACGGCCGCTCCTTTGGTGATGCCTACGTGGGCAACAGCGACCGCTGGCCCGGAGAATCCCGCAACAGCGACAGGCTGCCGTGGTCGGTGGTGTTCGACATCAGCCTGCAATATGAGCTGCCGGTGGTCGGCAACCGTATGGTCTTGCGTGCCGACGTGTTCAACCTGTTCAATGCGCAAAACCTGAGCGGCTACAGCAACAACGCCACCCAGAGCAATCAGGTGCAGGTGGGACCTGCCGCCTCCGGGCTGCTGGTGCAGCGCAATGCCGGTCCACCACGCCAGTTCCAGTTCACCCTGCAATATGCATTCTGATGAGACAGTCAGTATTTCTATTCCTCCTCACCCTGTGGGCCTGCCGGCAACCGACTGCAGATGACAGCGGGTTGTTGCAGCAGTCGTGGCGCGACATAGAAGCGCAGGCTCGTGGCACAACCGTGTATTTCATGCACTGGCAAGGGGATCCCTACATCAACCGGTATCTGAGAGCGACCATCGTACCCCTGGTAGATAGTCTGTATGACATCGACCTGCAACTGCTCAGCGGCCAGGGTACTCAGGTGGTCGCCACGGTGATGGCAGAGCTGGAGGCAGGCGTGCCTGTCAGCCAGATGGATATGTGCTGGATCAACGGGGAAACCTTCTTTCAGCTACGGCAGGTAGGCGGTCTGTTCGGACCGTTTGTGGACCTGCTGCCCAACAGCACCTATCTGGATCACGACAACCCGTTTATCACTACCGACTTCCAGCAGCCGGTGGATGGCATGGAAGCGCCATGGGGCAATGTACAGCAGCTATTCATCTACGACACGGTAGTAATGCCGCTCCCTCCCCGCAACATGCAGGAGCTGGCCGACTATGCCCGTGCCCATCCCGGCACCATCACCCTACCGGGCGACTTCACCGGCATGAGCTGGCTGAAGGCCATGCTGGTAGAGATTGCCGGCAGCGCAGAGCCGTTCCAGGGGCCGTTCGATGCAACCACCTACGTTAGATATAGCGACAGCCTGTGGCAGTACTGGCGTACGCTGAAACCCTACCTATGGAAGCAGGGCACCACCTTCCCCGACAATGTGGCACAGTTGCATCAGCTGTTTGTGAACGGAGAGGTGCACCTTACCACCAGCATGAATGACGGCGAGGTAGACAACAAGGTGCAGCAAGGGTTGTTCCCCGAAAGCTGCCGCGCCTACGTGATGGATGCCGGCACCATCCGCAACAGCCACTACCTCGGCATTGTGCGCCATGCGGGTAACAAAGCCGGCGCCATGGTGGTCATCAACACCCTACTGTCGCCCGGAGCGCAGTGGCGGAAGATGGATCCGCTGGTATGGGGCGATGGTACCGTGCTGGATATGGATCAACTGCCGGCCGACTGGCAGGACAAGTTCCGCAACATACCCCATCGCCGATATGCCCCCGACCGATCCACACTGGATGATAAGGCCCTGCAGGAGTTCGCTCCGGAATACATGATCAGACTGTATGAAGACTTCCGCAAACAACTGGTGGAGCAATAGGCTGGCGCCCCTGCTGCTGGTGCTGATAGCCGCTGTACCGCTGGCTGCAGGCTTCGTGTATGCCCTGCTGTATAGTGTGGGGCTGGCAGGATGGCTGGGCAAGGGCTTCACCACCATGCACTGGGAGGCAGTGCTTAGGGAAGAACTGCTGTGGTCATCCATCGGCTACAGCCTGTACCTGGCAGTGGTGGTGGTAGTGGTGGCTTACGGTGCTGCAACCTTGCTGACCCTGCTGATGCTGCGGCGCGGCCCTACTGCCACAGAGAGCTACTTCCTGTTTTTGCCGCTGGGCATACCGGCCATCGGTGCTGCTTTCTTTTTCCTGCAGTGGTGGGGCGGCGGCGGATGGCTGGCACGATGGACTTATCATGCCGGCATGATAGACTCCCCTGCCGCCTTTCCAGCGCTGATTCATGATGCCGGAGGGTTGGGCATCATTGCAGCACACGTGTTGCTGGCGTTGCCCTTCTTTTCGTTGCTGCTGCTGCAGGTAAGCCGCCAACAACGGCTCGCCGACCTGTTGCAGGTAGCGCGGGCACTGGGCGCTACTACATTGCAAGGCTTCCGCCGGGTGACACTCCCCCTGCTGTGGCGTCAGACATGGCCACAGGTGGTGCTGTATGGCTTGTTCGTGATGGGCTCCTATGAGGTGCCGCTGTTGCTGGGCCGCAGCCACCCGGAGATGGTGTCGGTGTTGGTGATCCGCAAGCTGCAGCGGTTCAGCCTGACGGACATCCCGCAAGGCATGGCAATAGCCACAGCCTATGTGGTTCTGGTGGTGACAGCACTGGCGGTGTTGTTCATCTTTCACCGCAAATCGCTGCGCCCATGACAGCGCGGCGCTGGATTTGGCTCCTGTGGGCAGTCTACCTGCTACCATTCGGACTGCTGGCATTGTGGTCGATAGCTGATCAGTGGCGCTTCCCGGAGGTGTGGCCGGCACTCACCGGCCGCCACTGGCAAACGCTCCTGTTGTCGGGGCAGCCCCTCACCGTCAGCCTCCTCCGGTCGTTAACAATCGCCGTGCCGGTGGCGATTCTCAGCACAGCAACAGGGTTCCTGCTCAGCCATGTGATCGCCCACCACAAACAACGGCACACCCTCCTGTTCATCACCTATCTGCCGTATGTGGTGGCTCCCGTCATCCTGGCGGGGCTCATCTACCTGCACTACCTCACCTTTGGGCTGGCAGGAACGGCTGCCGGCGTGGTGTTGGGCCATTTGCTGCTGACCATACCCTATGCTACCCTGCTGTTTACCGCCTTCTGGACACCACGGATAGCGTCGTTCGAGGGCATGGCACAGACGATGGGCGCTAACCGCTGGCACCTCATCCGGCATGTGTGGTGGCCGCTGGGGAAACGGCTCATCTTCACCGGCCTTTTTCAGACCTTTCTGATATCGTGGTTCGAGTTCGGGCTGACCCGGCTGCTGGGGACAGGCAAGGTGGCCACATTGCCGGTACTCGTCTATCAATTTACGCAGGAAGCCAATCCCTACCTGGCGGCAGTGGCCTGCCTGTTGCTGATGGTACCGCCTGCCGTGCTGCTGGGGTTCAACAAGCTATTTTTGTTCACTAAATTGCCCTAGATGTTGCAGGCAAATCACATCCACAAACAATTTGGCGGCACGGATATCCTCCGGGATGTGTCGTTTCGTGTAGCTGTGGGCACCACACTCAGCCTATTGGGTGAGTCGGGCAGTGGTAAAACCACACTGCTGAAGATATTGGCAGGGCTGGAGACCGCCGACAAGGGGCAGATACTGTGGGAGAGCCATGATTTGTCGGCCGTACCGCCGGCACAGCGGCAGATGGTGTACCTATATCAGGAGCCGCTGTTGTTTCCGCACCTGGATGTGGCAGACAATCTGGCTTTCGGACTACGGTTGCGCAGCAAGGACAGCAGGGAGCAAGACCGGCAGGTGGATAGTATGCTGGAGGCGCTGGAGCTGTCGGAGCATCGGCATAAGTTGCCGCATCAGCTGTCGGGTGGGCAGCAGCAGCGGGTCAACTTCGGGCGGGCACTGCTGGTGGCACCGCAGGTGATGCTGCTGGACGAGCCTTTCAGCAGTCTGGATACACTCACCCGCCAACGCATGCAGCAGCTGTACCGACAGCTGGCGCAGGAGCGAGGCCTCACCACACTCTTTGTTACCCACGACCTGAAGGAAGCACTGCAGATGGGCGATGAGCTGGCCACACTGCGCAGCGGCAGGTGGCACAGCTATGCTAGCCGGGACGCATTCGTAGCCGACATTGCCACCGGCGCACAGGCAGAAATCGATTTCTGGACAACCCTATCACCCTTATGACAAGCGACTTCAACCATTGCGAATCACTGTACTGGGTATTTACCCATCTCTGCAATGATCAGTGCGATCACTGCTACAACTTGTCGGGGCCGCAGGGTAACCGACTTACCGAAGAAGAGCTGCTGACCATCATCGGCAACCTGCCCGATACCATCGACAGGATTATCTTGTCGGGGGGCGAGCCCCTGGCTGAGCGCAGCAAGCTATACCTGATACTCGACACACTGCGGGAGCGGTATGGCGAGGCTACACAGATCATGCTGCAGACCAATGGTGACCTGCTGACACCGGAGCGGCTCGACACGCTGCTGGAAAAGGGCGTTACCCGCATCGACATCGCCAGCATCGACAGGTTCCACAAGCACCGGGGAGAGCGGATGGAGCAGCTGCGGGAGCTGTTCCTGAGCCGCGGTATGAGCGACGAGGATCCGGGTCCACTCATCCGCAAGGACAACTACGTAAAAAAGCATGCCCTCACCTTCGGCTTTTGGGGTGCTACCGAGGATATGTGGCTGGGCGGCAACTGGGCCCGCGGCCGGGCCATGCAAAAAGGCATCTGGGCCAAGAAGCCGCGGCATAACTTCTGCAGCATCCTGTCGGGAGGAATCGGTTTCCTATCCGGCGGCGACGGTATCCCGCAGGAGGTGTCCATACAGCTGTGGCAGATCAACCCCTGTTGCCCGGGCACCAAAGAACCCATGGGTGATGCCCGCACCGAAAAGGTAGCCGAGGTATTGGCACGGGTAGCCGACAGTCCCATCTTCCGCGCCATCAATAATGGCGACCCGTGGGCGATGGGCGAATCCATCGGCATCAGCCGGGAGGAGGCGTTGAACCGTACCGACACGTTGCAGAATGTATGTTTGTGGTGTGATGAATTCTTCTCCCGGCACTATGACATGAAAACCCTGCAGCCGAAAAAACCGTCTTCGTTGTCATGAGTAGGGCAGAACAAGGGTGGGCAGCCATCCGACGGTTGTTTCCGGTGTTGTTGATAGCGCCATTGTTTTCCGTGCCTGTATTTGTGGGTAGCACCAAGGTGATGATGCCGGCCGAACCGTTGCTGGCAGTGCTGGCTCCGGTAGTCCTCTGGCTGGCATGGCAGTTCCGGCGGTCTACCCGCCTGCAGCCGATAGACATGGGGGTAGCCGCATTTTTGATGGCAGCATTGGTGACCATCCCTTTCGCTACGTTCCCCACAGTAGCGGGCAAGGCGTTGCTGGTGTTGGCGGCCTATGGCACGGTGTACTTTGCCGCTTTCCGCTGGCTGCCCTGGACAGCAACCGACCTGCATCGCTGTTGGCAGGGCTATACCATCGGTTATGCTTTATTGATGGTGTACAGCCTGGGGCGTTTGCTGTGGCTGGGCATCAGCTATCACCACAGCTATGATATGGCGTTGCCGTTTTCGCAGGGACATACGTTGCTGGTAGCTGCCGGTATGCCGGCATTCCTCTATCAGTGGTACCGATGGCATCAGGACCGCAAAGTGTCGTGGGGGCTGGCCTTCATGGCGGTGTTTCTGGCCTTTGCCTTTCTGTCGTATTCGCGTCTGTACTGGCTGGCGCTGCCGTTGTTTGGCTGGGTGTATCTGATGTATGCCATCAAGCGCTGGAGAACGGTGTTGCTGATAGCGGGCATTGTAGCCCTTGGCGGCGGGTATGGGGTACTGGAATACGTAAAGGCCGAACGCGCAGAAAGAAGGGCATGGGAGGATCCCAACGACCACACTACCCTCACCGCACAGGTGCTCAGCATCGTTACCTGGAATGCCAACGACTCCAACCTGGATCGCCTGAATCGGTGGCAGATAGGCGGCATGATGTTTTGGGATCACCCTATAACAGGAGTGGGCTTAAACAACTACCACCGCGTGTTCCCGGAATATCCCACACAGGTCACGTTTTACTCCGATGAACGCATCGGCATAGGCGAGAACGCCCACAACCTGTTCCTGGGCTGGCTCAGCGAGATGGGACTGATGGGGCTGGCCGGCGGGCTGGTTCTCGTTATCACCATGGTGTTGCAATGGCGTCGGCTGACCGATTCCGGCTGGCGGTTCTTTACTGTATTGCTGGTGTTGAACCTGTTTTGCCTGGGCATGATAGAGGACTACCTGTTCTATGAGAAGGTGCTGCCCTATGCTATGCTGTGTCTGGCCATGCTGGCACCGTCCTCCTGACTTGTCCACCTTTTTTTTGATTATTTTATAAAGTGCTCGTTATCATTGT
>CAYYHM010000075.1:0-9972 GCA_964471795.1 uncultured Chitinophagales bacterium
ATCAGCCAGTAGAGCATACTGTTTCATGGCCATCCGGTGGCATTTCGGCATTTCCAACTGCTGCTTATATGGATAGAGTGGTTGTGTGGTCGAACGGCATTTTATCAGATCCACCTCATCTGGACAGGTTGTACCCACCAAATGCATCAAAAGCCGACGGGTTATGAGGTAAATTTCCCCCTGTGGCGTCTGATGTACCTTAGAGGGTGATAAACCTTAGTGCCTTTTGATTCACCCCCCTCGGTGAACTTCTATTTGTATTGTATTAATACTTTCGACCTGTCGATTGCAAAAATACCCCAACGTGTCAGTCGGCATTTATGACAAAACCGGCTTATTGCCAGCGGAAAAAGTGCTTCCTATCTATCGACAAAAGGCACTTTTGACAAAGGCACAGATTGTTCTGTTGCACTAAGCAAGACGGCTAATGGGGTATGTATTCTTCCATGTATGCTCAATCACAACCCATGTGGCAACCATTCGGGATGCCTCGGGAAAAGCCTTGTCCAACAGTAAGCACCCATTTGTTATAGCTACAATCTGTAAGCCAATCCACCAAGTAGTCCGGCTGAGAGAGACAAATCAACATCAACCAACCAATCCATTTCTCAACCACTAAAGGCTTACTACAATGAAGTACAAAATTGCCCCACTTGTTTTATTGCTGTTTGCGTTTACAGCAGCTTTAGGCCAACCAGAGAGTGCTATTCAGGCGTTCGTCCCCTCTGATACCATTGAGGGAGTTAGCTTCCTGCCTGGCAGTACTTTCTCAACACCAAAAACTGTTCAAATGCAGACCGGCGATGTACAAAACCAGACAGCTACAGACATCTCAACATCTGCAGACAATTCCTCATTACCGGAGGATAGGGATTTACCGGCCATGAAGCCATTTTATCCGGCCGGTATGATGCATTGTGCGGCTGTTCCTACACCCATCAATGATGTAGTGAATCCCGTTACCGGCCAGGTATGGATGGATCGCAATCTGGGTGCTGTAAGAGATGCGGCAGACAGCTATGATCCTTATTCGTTCGGTGATTTGTACCAATGGGGTCGCTTTGCCGATGGACACCAGTGTCGAATCAGTACCAGTAAAAAGACTGAGTCGTCTCGCAGGTCTTCTGCATCACAGCGGCATGCCAATGCAGAAAACGGCTTAGCCAAATTCATTATACCACAATCCAACACGTTTAATTGGTCGCCGGAAGATAACCAGTCATTATGGCAAGGAACGTCGTTGGAAAACAACAACCCATGCCCGTATGGCTACAGGTTACCCACCGAGGCAGAGCTGCGTGCAGAAATGGAATCCTGGTCATCTGCTGATGCCACCGGTGCCATCAACTCACCTTTGAAATGGCCGTTGGCCGGTTTCCGGTACAGCAAGGACGGTGAGGTATATGATGCCGGAGCCTTGGGCAGCTACTGGTCCAGCACCTTAGATGGCACATCTGCTCGATACTTGTTCTTCGATGAAGCACATGCTGACATAGCCACCTACTTCAAAGCCAACGGACACTCCGTTCGTTGCATCAAAGACTAATCTCAGGGGGATCGGACAGGCACACTAAGGTGTGTCTGTCCATTTTACTGATACTTGAATAGACTTTCTTTCCCATTGGCGGTTTTCTTGTAGGCGCCTGTAGCTTATCCGTGGTATCCGACAATGGCTAGAAAGTGCCCCCATGTATTGCTCACCATACGATAAATAGCCCATGATTACATTACTCACCCTGATGCACATTACCCCACAGAAAGAAGTGGTGTTGATTTCCAACAAACGCCTTAGGAATAAAGCCAGAACCCGACAGTTGTTTGCCAGTGTGATCTTTGTGGCAACAGTTGTCTTGATGTCGGGTTTCGGGCTGCTTATGCTACAGAAAGGGACACAAAGCGGCCGATGGCTATTTACTTCTTTGCATAATACACTACAAGTAGAGAAGACTCCCGTAAATCAATCAACCTCCGCCACACAGCTTGAGCCTAAGATGATCATTGTGCCAATGATGGATTACCCAATAGGTGCGCCAAGAAGAATCAGGAGATAGCCTGAGGAAGGCGGCTGTTTGCCGGGGAGCGACATGCCTGGTCAGTCGGCTATTGCATCCTCGAATTCCTTGTTGACGTAGCGGTGCTACAGGTATTGTCATCATCCATCAGGTCCATATTGCTGATTTCTGCTGTTTGTTGCGAATAAGTATCTTGTACATGTATTCATCTTGCACACCCCATGCAATCACCTACCGACAAACTACAGCTGGCGGCTCGCTTTGTGAACAGCACAGCCAGCCACATCTTCCTTACCGGTAAGGCCGGTACAGGGAAGACCACCTTTCTGCGCGAATTGGCGCAATCTACGCACAAGCCCTACGTGATTGTTGCCCCTACCGGTATCGCTGCACTGAACGCTGGTGGCGTTACCATCCACTCACAGTTTCAGCTGCCACTGGGCTCCTACATTCCCGACAGGAGGGCCACCCTGCCGGAAGATGCCGGGTCGTTCTTTACACCGCAGGCGCTTAGCCACAGGCATACGCTCAGTAGAGTCAGGAAGGCAGTGTTGCGTGATATCGATCTGCTCATCATCGATGAAGTGAGCATGTTGCGTGCCGATTTGCTGGATGCCGTTGATTACCGCATGCGGCAGGTGAAGGGCCGGTTCGATATGCCATTTGGCGGGGTTCAGGTGTTGCTGATTGGCGACCTGTTTCAGCTGCCACCGGTTGTAAAGGACTATGAAAGACAAGTGCTGAGTGACTATTATCCTTCGCTTTACTTCTTCGAGTCGCTAGCGCTGAAGGAGGCCGGCATGGTGTACATCGAGTTGGACAAGATTTTCAGGCAACAGGATGATACTTTTATCCGTATCCTCAACAACCTGCGAAACAACATTGCCACCAATGATGACATCAGGGAGCTGAACCGCCGTTATCAGCATGATTATCAACAGGATGAAGCGGCAATTACGCTGGTGACACACAATCAGCAGGCCGAAAAGCTGAACCTGAGAGAGCTCGCCGCATTGCCGGGCAAGGTGTATCGCTATTCGGCCAAGGTGGAAGGAGAGTTTCCACCCTCTATGTTTCCGGTGCTGGAAGAACTGGAGCTGAAAGAAGGTGCTCAGGTGATGTTTGTGCGCAACGATAGTAGCGGTCGCGGTGACTATTACAACGGCATGCTGGCCCGGGTGACTGCCTTGGAAGATGATTCCATAGAGGTGGAGTTGCTGGAAAATGGCCGCTCCTACACCCTGAAGCAGGAGCGCTGGGACAACAAGAAATATACGGTGACACCTGAAAGTAAGGAGTTGGAGGAGGAGATTGTCGGCAGCTTCACCCAGTATCCGGTGCGGCTGGCATGGGCAATCACAGTCCATAAAAGTCAGGGCCTCACGTTTGACAAAGCCATCATCGATGTAGGCAGTGCCTTTGCGCCCGGCCAGGTGTATGTGGCACTATCGCGGCTTCGCTCCCTCGATGGGTTGGTGTTGCGGACACCCATTACTTCCAATACCCTGTTTACCGACAAGGTAATCGAATCCTTCTCACAAAGCACGGTGGGGCAAAAGCCTTTGCATGAATTGCTGGCGCAGCAACAGGAGCGATACCTGCAACGGCTGCTCAGCGAATCTTTCCTGATGCAGCCCCTGCTGGATGCATGCAGAGCGTTTGCCAGTTCGGATGAAGCACAGGCAGACTTCGAGGACCAGGAATTGACAGGCTACATCCCGGCAATTATAGCGGAGATAGAGCCTCAGATCGTTCATACCCAAAAATTCCGCAATCAGTTGCTTGGCTTGTTGCAACAGCAGGATACGGACACGCTGCTTACACGAATCGCTGCCGGTACGGAGTATTATACCAACCTACTGTTCGGTTGGATGGAGCAACTGTGGCAGCTGATGGGCCGTGTAAGCCGGTATAGCCGCACCAAAACGTTCATTGATGGGGTAGATGTGCTGGATCAGGCCATGATGAAGCAGGTAGTAGAAATCGATAAGGTGAGTTATCTGGTGCAGTGTATATTGGGTGGCAACGACATCGTGAAGCAGGCATCCCGCCAGGAGTCGCTGCAGCGCAGGCGTTCACACATGCTGGAGCGGGTAGTGGCAGAGGTGGAGAGCCTGGGCCCCGTATCGAGTCGTAAGTCAGGACGCTTCCGCAGCAAGGGCAAAAAGAAAGAGCCGGAGAAGCCAAAGCGCGAAAAGGGCGCTACCTACAAGGAAACGCTGCGCCTGTTTCATGAGGGGAACGATCTGCCTGCTATAGCCAAAGAACGAGGGTTGGCACTGTCTACCATTCAAGGGCACATTGCCAAGCTGATCCGTGCCGGTGAGGTATCCATCAACGAGGTATTGCCGGCTCAGGAGTGGGAGCCCTTGCTGGAAAAGATCCGCAGTATGTCTGACAAGAGAGTGGGCGAGGTGGCCGCAGACCTGGAAGGGCAGCATAGCTTCACAGAGATCAATTGGGTAAGTGCACATATGGACTGGTTGCTGGAACAAGCGCAGGACAACAAGCAAGGGAGTGAGGAACTGCAATGACATGAAGGCAGTGACACCATATCCTTGATTGCAGCCCGGGGTAGATACAGCTACTCGAAAAAACAGTATCCCGTTCTACACCGCAGTAGCAACCATATTAGTAAGGGCTATCAGTTCCAGGATACCCAACGTTCCTCCGCGAAGTGAATTGGACAACACGATAATCGTAAAATCCTGCTTGAGGTCGCGGATAAAGTACGTCTTGAAACCTTGCCACCACCCGGTATGGAACACGATCTGGCTACTTTCATCTTCCCGGATGATGCGCCAGCCATACCCATAACTTCGGCCCAGGTTGTTCCACCGACTGTGTGGCTGGTAGGCAAGGGATTGCATATCGGTGTTCAACAGATATCCCTTGCGCAACGCCTGATCGAAGCGGTACAGGTCTTCTACGGTGGAGAAAAGGCTCTTATCGCCATATACCGAGCTCAGGTAATACTCACCGAGGTTACGACGATAGGCATCGCTACCGATGGCAACGCCGGGTATGGTCTGATAGCCATAGCAATCGAGTACAAAGGAATGGCTCATGCCGGCAGGGCGGAAGATGTTAGCCTCCAGGTAGTCGGGGAAGGATTGCCCCGTGAGTTCTTCTACCAGCAAGGCCAGCAGGAAGTAGTTGGTGTTTGAATAATCGAACCGTCGACCCGGTCTGAAATAGACAGGTACCTCTGCTTCCAGCATAATGCAGTATGCATCTTGTTGTGTCATGGGCTGCTCACCGTCGGGCCATCGTTCATCGGTCATGTATAGGTAATTGGGGAGCCCACTGGTGTGAGACAGCAGCATGTGTACTGTAACTCCCTTGTAGGGGAAGTCGGGCAGCAGGCAGGCCACCTCATCATCCAGCCGGCAGTACCCCTGCTCTACCAGTTGCAAAGCAGCCACTGCGGTAATGGGCTTCGATACGGAGGCCAGCTGAAAGGGAGTGGTAGTAGTAAGTGGCTCTTTGTTGTTTGACCGTACTTCGCGGTACCCATAGGAATTGGAAAACACCTTACCCTCCCTGGCTATCAGGACAGCACCATTGAACCCGGCACTCTGTTGGCGTTGGGAGAAATAGTCATTGAAATAGTTCGCCGTGTACGGGTCTACCGGTGTCCAGGCAACATTCAGTCGTGCATCTACCGGTACATCATCCTGCCGAAAAGTTTTTTTCTCCGTGGCAAGCGGTTGCACCATCATCAGCAGTATCCATACAAGCAGGAAATTTCTGATCACGCCGGTGGTGGTTTTTAATTGAGGCCTAAAATACGTAACGAATTCGGCAGATAAATGGTTGAGCCGACACATATATGTGTATTTCCTGACAGATTGAAGGATTCCTAAAGGCATTAACTTTGTGGTATGGATGCACCACAGGACCCCTATGCAGGCCTCAGAGCGCAACTGGAAAAGATGGAATGGCCGGCCATCTTCCCCTTCAAATTCATTGTACCGCTCGAAAAACTGGACGAAGTGTATCTCCTGTTCAAAAAGCAGGATACCACCACACGTATGTCTCGGCATGGCAACTATGCCAGTGTGACAGCTACGCCGTTCATGATGAACCCCGAGAAGGTGATAGAAATATACAAAAAGGCAGAATCGATAGAAGGATTGACAGCGCTATAGACGATTGGCATAGTTTTCGTCGTTGGTGTTGAAAAATGATAGATCATGCGAGCAATTATCAGCATTGGTTTGTTGGTTGTAGCCGTACTCAGCGGCTGTGGCACTACCAGCAGTAGCAGCATTGGCAAGGTGAACTTGTTTTCCATAGAGGATGACATAGCACTGGGCAAACAGCTGGACGAGGAGATTCTCAGCCAACCCGACTCCTTTCCCGTACTGTCGAGGGTGCAATATGCCACAGCCTACAGTCACCTGGACAGGATTGCTCAGACCATTCTCAAGAGCGGACAAGTGCAACATGCCGATGCGTTTAGCTGGACATTCCGCATCATCCATGACGACGAGGTGCTGAATGCGTTCGCCACACCGGGTGGATATATCTATGTGTACACGGGCCTGATGAAGTACCTCAGCACAGAGGATGCGCTGGCGGGGGTGTTGGCCCATGAGATAGCCCACGCCGATCAGCGGCACAGCACGCAGCAACTCACACGTGCTTTTGGTCTAAGTGTACTCATCGATATTGCCTTGGGTAAGAATCAGGGAACCTTGTCTGACATTGCTGCCGGATTGGCATCGCTCAAGTTCAGCAGGGATCACGAAAGTGAGGCTGATCGATACAGCGTCACTTACCTGTGCCCTACTTCTTATAATGCAGCAGGTGCAGCCATTTTCTTTGAGCAATTGGAGGCAGGCGGGGCGCCGCGTATGCCGGAGTTCCTGAGTACACATCCGAGTCCTGTGAACAGGATTGCCAACATAAAGGCACAGGAGGAGGCAGCCGGATGCGCCGGCACGCAGGATTATGCCAGCCGGTATAAGGCGTTCATTGCTAGCTTGCCCAAATAAACAGGAGCGACTGTCGGGCAGATACCCCTCCGGTAGCTTTACCGGTGCTTTGGTGTCTGCTGGTTATTTTTGCGCATGCACCCACCCGATTTCCGGTTTCGACAATTTGCCATCCGACAGGATCGCTGTGCCATGAAGATTGGTACGGACAGCGTGTTGCTGGGTGCCGGTGCTACACCATGGCAATCACCTGCAAAAATCCTGGACATAGGGACAGGTAGCGGTGTTGTAGCCCTGATGTTGGCGCAGCGATTTCCTCATGCAGCTGTTACAGCAGTGGAAATTGATGAGGCGGCAGCGGCGCAGGCACAGGAAAACGTAGCTGATAGCCCCTTTGCCGACAGGATTACCGTGGTGCAGGAAGATATCAGGTTGTGGCATCCGGCGGTCAGGTTCGACTGGATAGTAACCAATCCACCGTTTCATCTGGAAGATAAGGCTGCTCCCGAATGGCAGAGACAGCAGGCACGGCAGGCGGGGTTGCTGCCACCGGAGGTGCTGGCAGGTCACGTAGCCCGTCTCCTTTCTCCAGGGGGTACATTCTCGCTGATAGCCCCGGAAGCTTATGTGCGGCTGATGGCCGGCGAGATGGCCAGTCGTATGATATGGCGTTGGCAGCAACTTGAGGTATATGCCGGTGCCGGCAAACCGTTGCTACGGCAGTTGGTTAGTTTTTCAGCCTTGGCGCCGGCACTTACCACTTCTCACCTGTGTATTCATCAGCCTGACGGGCAGTATACAGCGGATTATCGGAGGCTGACAGCCGATTTCTATCTATAGACAATACGCTTATAACCCCAATGCTGCCGACCCCTGTTCAAAGATGATGTCTACAGGTATGCCGGCCTCGTTGATACGGTTGAGGTCTTCCTGCAATGAGGTGCCAATACTGCCGTAGTCGCGGATGAATCGATCCACCTTATCATAATCACCGTCGCCCTGCAGGGTAAGGATACGCTTGCTCAGCAGATCGATGGCATAGCCGAAGTTCTCCTCGTTCACCCTATAGGTTGCACCCTCCTTCGTAAAGGCTTCCTGCTCCAGGAAGAAGTTGAACCGGAGCAGGTTGGCGATGCCATGTGCGCTGGAGCTTCCAAACCGTATGCTACGGAAAATACCTGCCATGAAGGTGACGTAATAATCCATCAGGTCAACTTCTCCCAGCTCGCCACGCTGGTGCAACTGCCGTACCATGTAGATGCCCAGGATGTCGGCCTTGCCCTCTTCGATGGCAGAGGCATGGTTCTGCAGGGCTTCCCGCACAGTGCCTTTGCCGGATATGGTATTCTTGATACCCAGTCCATGGGCTACCTCATGGAACATGGTGTTGGCGAAGAATGCGTCGAAGGTGATGTGCGACTGCTGGTCTTTAGCGATGAGGGTTTGTGCGATGGGCACCAATATCTTATCGAACTTGGCCTGCATGGCGTTTTTCAGCTGCAGTCTGCGTGTGCCCTTTTCCAGTTGTACCTGCTCATCGTTGGGTAGGTTGATGGCGATGGTTTTGCTGCCGGCGTTACAGTCGCCCGCATAGTACACTACATCATAGGCATTGAGGTCGGCGTCGCTGCCGGGGGTCTCGGCCTTGTAGCGTGCCTGAACGGGCAGTTCCTGCTGCAGCCAAGGCAGCATTGTGGCAAAGCGCGCCAGTTGGCTGCTCCATTGCTGATCTTTTACCAGCACGTAGGCTTCATAGGAGGCTTTGTACCCGAACAGCTGGTCTTCATAGGTCTCTATGGGCCCGATTACTATGTCCAGCGTGTTGGTCTTCATGTCCATCCAGGCGAGGTCACTGGCTAAAAAGTCGTCGGTCAGTAAGGCTTCTGCACGCAGGGTAAGGTAGTTGCGCAGGCCTTCATCCTCTGCCAACGCTGCAGCATCTGTCAGCAAGGAAGCAGCACGTTGCAGCTGTTTCTCGAAGCGCTGATGATACCATTCAGTGGCCAGCGAGCCGTCTTCCTGGCGGATAACGAAGTTGTAGAGGCTTTTACCGTGCTCCGGGGCAGCGGCTTCGAATTCCTCTTTTGTCATGTCTGCAGGATAGAAAGTGGCACCCAGGGGTTTTTCGCCTATGTTTTCCAGGAAGGGCCGGTTTCCGTTCAGTCGATCCCAGGGGCCGTAGTTGATGCGGACAAACGTCTTTTCAGCGTCGGTACTGCCCAGTTGTGCCAGTTCCGCAGGGTCACCATAGGCTTGCCACATGAACAGGGTGTCCATGATATGAGCTGCTTCTATCAGCATCGGCAACATCTGCTTTTCCTGTTCGGACAGTACAGACAGGTCCGTAGTAAGGGTGAAGGGCACGTACATGTTTACGGGGATGAGTGGGTTGTCGGCGATTGTGTCGGTGGTTTGGGTGCTTTCGCTATTGTTGGTGCAGCTCACGGATAATAGGGTAACGAGCATTGCGATGACGGAAATTCTCATGATGCTGTGTTTTGTGTAAAAATACGGATTACGGAAGGTGCCCGGATACAATTGGCAGCAGATTGAACGTTGTGGTGGTATATTTGGCGCGTAATTTGTGATAGCCACGATTAAAATCCAAACGGTATGAAGACATTCCTGATTGTTGCAGCCATGATGACACTATCGCTGGCCGGCATGGCCGGAAATACCGGTGATGGCATACAGTTCTTTCAGGGTACCTGGGAGGAGGCCAAAGCCAAGGCGAAGGCAGAGAACAAGTTACTTTTCGTAGATGCCTATGCTGTGTGGTGTGGCCCCTGCAAGTGGATGGATGCCAACGTATTTTCTGATCAGAAGGCCGGTAGCTTTTTTAACGAGCATTTCATCAGCTACAAGTTCGACATGGAGAAAGGAGACGGGCCGGCTTTTGCCCGCAAGTATGCTATCCGTGCCTATCCTACGCTATTGTTCATCAACGGTGATGGGCAGGAGGTTCACCGAACCATGGGATCACGTTCTGTGGACACGCTGATTGAGTTGGGCGAGGAGGC
>CAYYHM010000076.1:0-4761 GCA_964471795.1 uncultured Chitinophagales bacterium
GTGAATTCTACCCGCTGATTGCGTTGCCGCCCCTCTTCCGTGTCGTTGGAGTCTATGGGCCTGTCCTTGCCATAGCCCATGTAGCTTACCTGCCCTTTGGCAACGCCTTGCCGCATCAGGTAGTCAGCTACCGCTTTGGCCCTGTCGCTGCTCAGCTGCCGGCAGAAAGTGCTGGAACACCGGTTGTTGGTGTGGCCACCGATCTCGATCCGGATCTGCGGGTTCGACAACAGGAACCCCGCCACAGACTGCAGCTCCGGGAATGAGCTCTCCAGCATGGCCGCACTATTGGCCTCGAAGAAGATGTTCTGCAACGGGATTACCTCACCCTTGCGGATGGGATACATATATATATCGAGGGTGCGTTCTTCATAGGCGGACACCGTTGTCAGATCTACAGTCGCAGCCACGGCATAGTAGCCTGCGGCTGCTGCACTCAGCCTGTACCTGTCGCCCACAGGAAGCGTAATGGTGTAGGAGCCGTCGGAAGGCTGGCTGCGTGTTGCCTCGGTCTGCTGAAGTAGCGTGTCCATCACCACAATGCCGGCGGCTACCTTGCCACTATTGGTAACATCGTACACGGTGCCCCGCAACAGCACCACCGGCTCAGGTTGCAGCTTCGGAGAAAGCCGTATCCGGAATATGTCTGCCTCCCCATATCCATCATCATACGAGGAAAACCAGGCATATTCGCCATCGGCAGCCACCGTGTAGTAGGCATCCCAGTCCGTGGAGTTGATGGCAGGTCCCAGGTTCAGTGGGGTGCTCCACCGTGTCCAGGAGTCGTCCAACCTCCGCGTGATGAAGATGTCGTTCCGGCCATAGCCGGGTTTCCCATCCGTGGAGAAATACAAGGTTTTCCCGTCAGCAGCCAGAAAAGGGGTCACCTCGTCGCCGGCACTGTTCACAACACTACCCATGTGCCGGGGTGCCGAATAGCTTCTATCTCCGGTTCTGAAGCTCACGTAAAGATCCTTCATTCCCAGCGCATCATCGCGCTGTAAGGCCATCAGCAGTACCTTGCCGTCGCCACTCATGTGGTAAGAGTTGTAGGCGGAATGGTTGTAGTAATCCTCAATCACCACTTCCTCCGGTCTCGACCAGGAACTACCCTCCCGGTACGACAGGTATAGCTTGTCCTTTCCCCGGTAATCGCCATAGGTGCCGCCCAGCAGCAGCCAACTGCCATCCGTGGCGATGGCATTCACATAGTTGTGCCCCGTGGTATTCAGCGGTGGCCCTATGTTGGTAGCGGGCGTCCATACAGAATCATTCTCCAGGGTGGAAAGCCATACATCATCCTTGCGCTCCACACCGTAGTTGGCAGGATGCTCTTTGCGGGTAAAGTACATGGTGTGGCCATCCGGGCTGATAAGCGGGTGCACCTCACCATAGCGGGAGTTGATGGCAGCGCCGGCGTTTTCCTTTTCAGAATAGAAGGTGGCATCAGCTACAGCTACAGTCGGTGTGTACACCGCTTCGTCGGGCGACACACCAATACAGTCAATCTGCTGGTAACCGCTGATGACAGCCGTGTTGAGGTCGACCTGTACAGCTACTACCCTGTACCGGGTCACTGCGTCCAAACGTACCACCCACCACCTGCCGGGAATGGGCAAGGTCACCGGTGAGGCATTGCTGTACACTGTATGGCTACCGCCATCTGTGTCCCACAGGGTGATGCGTGTTATGCCTCCTGGATTGAGGTTTTCGCCGATGTACAGGTGTAGTGCCGGTGTGGGCTGTTCCAGCAGCACCTTGATGGATTCTGTGCCGGCGTCGGGAAACCGCGACGACCAACAGGTAGTGTTGCGGCCCGTAGCAGGAAATGCCGAAGGAGGTCCCAAAACCTGCACTGCACTGTATTCTTGCCGGCTATATTCCGAGCTGACAGATAGCACCTCTTTTCCCCAGAACACCCGCTGCGGGAATGCAGACAGCTGCGTGAGCAACAGGATGAGTATAGCTACCGCCTTCATGCTGCAAATATCCGGAATCTGTACCCGAAAAAGCAGGCATCCACGGGATAAGTGCCGTAAGGCAGGCATCGGCCGGCAAATTAGTGGTGCCGTTCCCGGATGGCAGGAAACGAACTTTCCGGCTGCGTCTTTTGTACTTTTGCACAGGCGACATTTGTACAATCACTATGAGCAAGCACGGAAAAGTCCTGGTAGCCATGAGTGGTGGGGTGGATAGCACCATCACCGCCCGGCTGCTGCATGATGAAGGATATGAGGTCATCGGCATCACCATGAAGACATGGGATTATGCGTCGTCGGGTGGCTCCAAAAAAGAGACAGGCTGCTGCAGCCTCGACTCCATCAACGACGCCCGTCAGGTTGCGGTAGATACCGGCTTCAGCCACTTCATCATCGACATCCGCGATGAGTTCGGCGACTATGTGATCGACAATTTCGTGGAAGAATACATCGCAGGTCGCACTCCCAACCCGTGTATCCTGTGCAACACCCACATCAAGTGGGATGCGCTGCTCCGCCGTGCCGACGCCATGGATTGCGCTTTCATTGCCACCGGCCACTATGCCCGCCTGAAGCAGGAAAACGACAGGTATTTCATCTCCAAAGCGAAAGACCTCTCCAAGGATCAGTCCTACGTGCTGTGGGGGTTGAGCCAGGAGTGCATGGCACGCACCCGCTTTCCGCTGGGTGAGCTACTGAAGTCGGAGGTACGTCAGCTGGCGCAGGATTTCGGCTATACCGAGCTCTCCAAGAAGGGCGACAGCTATGAGATCTGTTTCGTGCCCGACAACGACTACCGCGGCTTCCTGAAGCGGCGACAGCCGGGGCTGGAGCAAGAGGTGCAGGGGGGCGTGTTCGTCGACGCACAAGGCACAGTACTCGGTCAGCATGAAGGGTACCCCTTCTACACAGTGGGGCAACGCAAAGGGCTCGGCAGGGCGTTCGGCAGACCCATGTATGTCACCGAGATCATCCCCGACACCAACACGGTAGTGCTGGGCGACATCGGTGAGCTGGACCGCAACGGCATGCAGGTGTACAAGGTCAACTGGCAGAAGTACGACGGTGTGCCTGCCGCCACGGAGGCCATCACAAGGATTAGATACCGCGACAATGGTGCCTACAGCAAGCTGTTCCCGCAAGGCGATCAGGTGCGGGTAGAATTCGACGCCCGTGTGAAGGCCATAGCCCCGGGGCAATCGGCCGTATTCTACGAAGGTGATGATGTGATGGGTGGCGGGGTGATTCTGGAAAGTTTCCACGTTTAGCGCTAATTTCACCACGTGAGACTAGTGACATACATGCTGATAGTGGTGCTCCTGGCAGCAGGTTGCAGCAAGACGAAACCCATAGAAACGGTTTATAAATACAACTACTTTCCGCTAACGCCCGGCCTCAAGGTCACCTATGAGGTAGATAGCATCATCTACAATAAACTGCTCTCCGAGGGCAGAGACACCTTCCTGTTCGAGATGCAGGAGGAAATTCTCGCCATGGATACCGATGCTTCCGGCAGGGAGATGTACATCATAGAGCGTCGCGAGCGCTTGGCAGGTGCAACACAATGGATCAAGCCCAGAAGAGGCATCCGGCTGATAGACGATGCGCGTGCAGAGTTCTCCATGGACAACCTGCGCTTCATACCGCTGATTTTTCCACCCCGCACGGGTGTAACATGGAGCGGCAATGCATTCATACAGATCAATGACCTCACTGAGTTCTACGAAGACTGGCAATATGAAATCCTGTCGGTGGATACGCCGGCAGTAGTCAACGGACTGGCCTTCGACTCCACCCTTACCGTGTTGGAGATAGAAGATGAAGGACTGCTGGAGTACCGCTTTTCACAGGCTACCTATGCCACAGGTGTTGGTATGGTGCAGATGGAGCGTACCCACCTGTGGTTCGTCGGCTCCAACATACCCAACCTGCCCTGGGAGCAGCGTGCCACCAACGGCTACATCACCCGTTGGCGGGTGGTAGACATCGAATAAATCCCCCGAGCGCCTATGAAGTGTCAACTTGCCATTTTCACCGTTCTCCTATTGGTCGCTTTCACCGGAAGGTCACAGGATTCCCTCAAATATTGGGTGCAGTTCACCGACAAGCAGGACAACGGTTTCAGTATAGAACAGCCTGAGCAGTTCTTGTCGCCCAGAAGTGTGCAGCGCCGGCAGCGGCAACAGATAGCTGTGACTGAGCAGGATCTGCCCGTCACCCAGCGCTATGTGGATAGTCTGCGGGCCATGGGCTGCCGCATCTTGCATACCTCCCGCTGGTTCAATGCCGCCACGATAAGCACCAACGACACCACGCTCATCGACAGGATCACACAGCTGCCATTCGTCGCCGGACAGCGGGCTGTCGCTTACCTGCGGCTGCAACCGGATCAGGAGATGGACTGGAAAGAGGTGGAGAAGCGGAGCTACAAGCTTCGGTACGACTATGGGGAGGGATACAACCAGATAGGCATGGTAAAGGGCGACCTGCTGCATGATGAAGGATACACCGGACAAGGTATGCTCATCGCCGTGATGGATGCCGGATTTCCTCAGGTGGACTTGCTGTCGGGATTCCGGCAGATGCGGGACGAGGGTCGCCTGCTGGATGGGCATGATTTCGTAGCACCCGGCACCAGCTTGTATGAAGATCACCCCCACGGAACAGCCGTGCTCTCCGTGATGGCCGCCTACCTGCCCGGAACATTCGTGGGCACAGCACCGGCAGCATCCTATGTGCTGCTGCGCACCGAAGATGCCGACACGGAGCTCACTATTGAAGA
>CAYYHM010000076.1:4861-9852 GCA_964471795.1 uncultured Chitinophagales bacterium
GTTACGCCCGAAGCTGCCTATGCGTCTTTCAGCTCCCGCGGACCTACCGCCGACGGACGTGTGAAGCCGGACATAGTAGCACAGGGGCAGCAAACCATCATCCTCTCCTTCGTGGATGGTGAAGTGCGTACCGCCAGTGGCACCTCCTTTTCCGGACCACTGGTGGCAGGGCTCATGGCCTGTCTGTGGCAGGCACACCCCGACAAGAGCGCATGGGATATCATCGAGGCAGTGCGGCAATCTGCCCACCAATACGACAGTCCGGATGGTTTCATGGGATATGGCATCCCTAACTTCATGAACGCACACACCGCCCTGCTGTCGGCACTCCCGTCAACTACCGGTGAGCTCATCGTCTTCCCCAACCCGTTCGCAGACCGCTTTCAACTCACCATTCCCGCCGGATCGGCAGCCATGGCGTCACTATCCCTCACCAACACTGCCGGGCAGACGGTGTGGGAGCGACTGGTGGACATACCTGCCGACACCCGCTATACCGTCACCTCCGACAACCTGTTTGCACTGCCCCCGGGAGCCTATCAGCTGACCTTGCTGCGCAACAATGAGCCGCAAACAATAACAATAATTAAAGGTCGCTGAGTAAACTTTTTACCGGTTTACCGATTATCTACTAGGGCAATGCCATAGTGGCAGTACACTGTGCATGGCCTGATTTTTGCCAACTGCTGAACAATCCGTTTTATCTGTGAAAAGATTCATCACACCCTATATCGCCTTCCTTTGTCTATTGATGGCTGCTCAACTGCAGGCACAGAACTACACCATCAGCGGGTATGTGAAGGATGCCTCCAACGGAGAAGACCTCATCGGCGCTACCATACAGTTGCAAGATGACCCCGGCAAAGGAACAGTCACCAACCTCTATGGCTTCTATTCCATCACCCTGCCGGCAGGCAACTATCAGGTGGTGGTAAACTACCTGGGCTTTCAGTCGCAGGTGAAGGCCATTGCGTTGTCAGCAGATGTACGCTGGAACATAGACCTGCAGCCCGACGTGAATGTGCTGCAGGAGGTGCAGGTGCAGGCGGAGCGGAAGGATGAAAACGTAACCACCACACAAATGAGCACCGTTGACCTCAAGATCGAGGAGATCAGGGCCATTCCGGCGCTCATGGGTGAGGTGGATGTGATGCGTGCCATACAGCTGCTGCCCGGCGTGATGTCGGCAGGCGAAGGCAACACCGGCTTGTATGTGCGGGGTGGCGGTCCCGACCAGAACCTCGTGCTCCTCGATGAGGCGGTGGTGTACAACCCCGGACACCTTTTTGGATTCTTTTCCGTGTTCAACAGCGATGCGCTGCGCAACACCACCCTCATCAAAGGCGGTATGCCTGCCAATTACGGCGGCAGGTTGTCCAGCGTGGTAGATGTAGCCATGAAGGATGGCAACAACAAGGGATTTGCCGCCACCGGTGGTCTTGGGCTCATCTCCAGCAGGCTCACCCTGGAAGGGCCTATCGTGGAAGACCGCAGCTCCTTCATGGTATCGGGTAGGCGCACCTACGTAGATGTGCTGCTGCAGCCCTTCATCAGGAACACCGACTTTGCCGGCAACAGATACTACTTCTACGACCTCAACGCCAAGGCCAACTATCGATTCAGCGACAAGGATAGGCTGTATGTGAGCGGCTACTTCGGGCGAGATGTGTTCAGCTTCAAGAGCAGCTCGGGTGATTTCGGGGTGGATATACCCTGGGGCAATGCCACCTTCACCACGCGATGGAACCACCTGTTCAGCGACAGGTTGTTCATGAACGTCAGCCTCATCTACAACAACTACGACTTCGCCACCGAAGCCAATCAGTTCGACTTCGACTTCCGCTTTTCCTCAGAAATCAGGGACGTGAACGGCAAGGTCGATTTCGACTACTTCCTGAGTCCCAAGTCCAAGCTGAAGTTTGGCCTCGACTACATCTGGCACAGCCTGAGTCCGCTCACCGCCTCCCTCGACAATACCGCAGACAGTCTCTCCATCTCTTCCGACAGGGTAGACACGAAGTATGGCCATGAGGCCGCAGCCTATGTGAGCCTGGAAACCGATGTGACGCAGCGGCTAAGATTCACCGCCGGGCTCAGAGGATCCGGCTTCCAGCAGGTAGGGCCGTATCGTTACTTTGAAGAGAACACCGTCGGCGATATCATCGATACCATCGACTATGCGCGTGGCACACCGGTTACTACGTATGGTGGTCTGGAGCCGCGCCTGTCGTTCCGATACCTTGTTACAGAAGCCACCAGCATCAAGGGTGCCTTCACCATCAACCGGCAATACCTCCACTTGGTCAGCAACTCCAACACCACCCTGCCCACCGACGTGTGGGTGCCTAGCAGCAAGCTGGTGCGGCCACAGATTGCCTATCAGTACTCGCTGGGGGTGTTCCGCAACTTCAAGGACAACTTGTACGAAACATCGATCGAGGTGTACTACAAAGACCTCCGCAACCAAATCGAGTTCGAAGATGGATATACCCCCGGCCTGAACCAGGAAACCGAGCGCAGCTTCGTCTTCGGGAGGGGTAGGGCCTATGGGGCAGAGTTCTTCCTGAAGAAGCGCCGTGGCGACTTCAACGGGTGGATCGGATACACCCTGTCGTGGACAGACAGGATCTTTGCAGACATCAACAACGGCAACCCGTTTCCGGCGCGCTTCGACCGACGGCACGACCTGTCCATCGTAGCCATCTACAACCTCAACGACAGATGGTCGTTCTCCGGCACCTTCGTGTATGGCACCGGCAACGCCTTCACCATGCCGCAAAGCTGGTACTTCGTGGAAGGTGCGCTGGTGGCCGACTATGGCCAACGCAATGGATTCCGCCTGCCTGCTTACCACCGCATGGACCTCAGCGCCACCCTCAAGGGGCGGGAGACCAGCAAGTTCGGCAGCGACTGGGTGTTCTCCATCTACAATGCTTACAGCCGACTGAATCCATTCTTCATCTTCTTCGAAACCGAAGGGGCGGCCGCCACCAACGACCTGAGCCTCGTAGCCAAGCAGGTGTCCATATTCCCCATCATACCTACCGTAACCTGGAATTTCAAGATCAAATGATGCGCCCCCTACAAATAGCAATGGCACTGTCGATGGCAACCCTGTTGGCAGCTTGTGAAAAAGTGATAGACCTCGACCTGCCACAGGCCGGCAGCACGCTGGTGGTGGAGGGTAGGATAGAAGCGGGTAGTTTTCCCTACCTGTTCCTTACCCGCAACACGTCTTTCTTCGGCACCGACAACTTTTCCAACCTCACCGACCTGTATGTCCATGATGCTGACGTCACCGTACAGGTGGATGGCAACGACTATGTGATGGAAGAGTACTGCCTCAGCACCCTGCCGCCGGCGCTGGTGCCGCTGGTAGCGCAGTTCCTCGGTGTTACACCCGACAGTCTGCCCGCAGGGTTCGATCTATGCGCCTACCTGTCGCTTGATGTAATCGGCGAAGTAGGGAAGCGGTATGACCTGCGCATCGTGGCCGGCGATCAGATAATTACCGGCTCTACCGCTATCCCGTCTATGCCACCCATCGACAGCATGTGGACGATGCCGCATCCCACGTTGGGCGACAGCATGGTCATCCTGTGGGTGCAGTTCCAGGAGCCCGATACCCTCGGCAACTTCTACCGCTACTTCACCAAGGCCAACAACGAGCCCTTCTATCCGGGACTGTTCGGGTCGGTGTGGGACGATCAGTTTACCAACGGGGAGATGTTCCGCTTCAACCTGGACAGGGGATATGCCCGCACTGCCGAGATCGATTTTTCCACATACGGGCTGTTCCGCAAGGGCGACACCATCGTGGTCAACTTCAACATGATAGACCGCCCCCACTACCGCTTCTGGAACACGCTGGAGGATCAGCTGCGCAGCGGTGGACCCTTCGCCTCACCCACCTATGTGATATCGAATGTGGAAGGTGGACTGGGCGTTTGGGGTGGTTATGGCAGTGTGTACGACACATTGGTGGTGCCGATGTGATAACTTTGTACCAGATTGCATTCCTCTTAAAAAGTCAAGTACCATGGCTGATCAAGCACACAGCGGTATTCGGAATACCGTCATTATCGGATCAGGTCCTGCGGGCTACACCGCAGCGATCTATGCGTCACGCGCCAACCTGTCGCCCCTCATGTACACAGGCATGGAGCCCGGCGGGCAGTTGATGATAACCACCGACGTAGAGAACTACCCCGGCTATCCCGATGGGGTGATGGGCCCGCAGATGATGGAAGACTTCAAGAAGCAGGCAGAGCGCATGGGTACGGAGATCAAGTTCGGGCTGGTGACGAGTGTAGACTTCTCCGGTCCGGTGCATAAGATCATCGTGGATGAGCAGGAAGAAGTGCTGGCACATTCCGTCATCATCTCCACAGGAGCCTCCGCCAAGTGGTTGGGCATCGAGTCGGAGAAGCGCCTCAACGGGCATGGCGTGTCGGCTTGTGCCGTGTGCGACGGATTCTTCTTCCGCGGACAGGAAGTAGCCATCGTAGGTGCCGGCGACACCGCCTGCGAAGAAGCCACCTACCTCAGCAAGCTGTGCTCTACCGTGCACATGTTCGTTCGCAAGAATCAGATGCGTGCCAGCAAGATCATGCAGGAGCGCGTGTTGAACACCCCGAATATCAAGGTGTACTGGAACACCGAAACCGACGAGATCCTGGGCGATAAGGAAGTGGAAGGCGTACGGATTGTCAACAACCAGACCGGCGAGAAGCAGGTAATCCCGATCACCGGTTTCTTTGTAGCCATTGGCCACAAGCCCAACACCGACATCTTCAAAGGATGGCTGGACATGGATGAGGTAGGATATCTCAAGACCATCCCCGGTTCAACCAAGACCAACATCGAAGGCGTATTCGCCGCCGGCGATGCACAGGATAAAGTGTACCGACAAGCAGTTACCGCCGCCGGCACCGGCTGCATGGCCGCCCTCGACGCCGAACGCTACCTCACCGAGAAGGGGATTGTGTGAG
>CAYYHM010000077.1:0-2870 GCA_964471795.1 uncultured Chitinophagales bacterium
CAAGCAATTACAAGAAGAGCGGCAGGTAATCATCCACATCTTTTCCGATACATTCATCAGAGTCCGTATCTGGCCTACTACCTTCCTGATCTGTCTTCAGACAGGCATCAGAAGCAAGTTGGTCCATTCGGAGAACATAGCACGGTTTCCAGATTGGAGCCTAATCAAGCCCAATGAATCATTCACCCTTGTTTTTGAAGGGCTTCCTGATGCCTGCAGTCAGTTTGATCTGGTGGAGGAGATTCCGGAACCGGGGGCATTCATCCTGAGAGGCATAGGGCGCAATGAACTGGATGTGTACAAATTGTGGATGTAAGGCATCTTCGAATTACCGGCCTTAGAACTAATCATAACCCAGCGCACATACTGCTACTACTGCTTATCCCTATCAACACCAATCATTCATGACCGATCACCAGTACCGCAAAGTAAAGAAAGCCCTGCTGACCATTGATCCGCCCTATCCACCGGATGATCTCGTGGTCACCTATGCAGATTTCCTGCGCATCAGAGAAGACCTGCCCTACTATCAGTTCAACTGCGCTGTGTTCAGCAATCTGCTCAGGTTGGCCACCGAAAAATGGAATGCCAGCGACAGGATAAGCAGGCTATCGCTCTTGCAAAGAATCAAGCAATACTACCGGGGCAAATCTGAGCACAAGGGGCTTCCTCGACCCAACTACAGTGTAAAGACAGCCAATGAGTTGCCACTATCGGTGAGGCAGCAGGTTTTCGACTTGTTCAGGAAATTGTTTGAGGAAAGCCAGCACATCAGTAGCAGACAACTGGAAGAGGCCCGGCAGATCGGTAACAACCTAATGATCAATCTGGCGCTTACGGAGATGGAAGAAAAGTGGCTTTGTGAACATGCCACTTCATCTGACTACATCCTGAACCGTCTGCTGAGGTACCCCAATCAATCGATGATCATCAGTTCATGGGCTGCCAATAACTTAAGCAATCGTGCTTTCAGCACAAGAAGAGCAGAGTTGATCAGCTGGCTGATTGATACGGATCCTACATTCGTGGTAGACAAGCAAATACTGATTGACGATTTTGACTACCTGAACAAGTTAGACCAGCAAGCCATACAGGCATATGAGGATGAACTGGCAGCCAACACTTTCATTGAAAGGGAACTGAGCAACTACCTACCCAAATCACCGGAATACAATGCCTACGAAGATGTCTTTGAAGAGAAAACCGTTGAACTATCCGCTCCGGAATTGAAGCTTTCAAAAAGACCCTATCCGGTGGCCATTGACCTGAGCCGAAACTTGCCGGTTTTTGTGCCCAATTTCAAGCAACTCTGGCTGTCATTTCATCGCAATCTGACAACCTTCCACCAACAGACTATGGTTTGGGGAATTACCTACTCCAGACTGGACAATTCCCGGAAGACAGCTTTGCTCAAGGAATATTACAACGACAAGACTGTCCATTCCATCTTTAAAATAGCCCGGAAAACGAAGAATGCGGAACTATTGCGTTGGATGTTGGAGCAGCTGGAAAGCGATAAGGAGCATTAGTGAAAATCGGGCTGGCGAAGAGGTAACAGGTAGGCTGATCAGTAGATTTGAGCAATGCCATGTCAAGCCAGCACCAAGAGCCCGGCTTCAGGATTAGCTTGCCAGATAAAAACCTGTGAAAGCAATTTTCATTCATCTCCGTCCTCTCGATGGTATTGGGAATAGTCCGGTCGCTCCGTTGGCTGCCAAACAAACTTATAGCCTGTTTCCAATACTTCCATGTCAAATGGGCGCTTCACATAGAAAAGGTGGTTTGGATTACTTGCTATGAATCCTGCACCGCCAATGATCAGGATGGCCATTATCCAGACCACGACAGTTACCATTTTGTTGGGGTGAATGGACCTCCAAAAACGGTTGATGGCATATAATACCCCGAACCAAAAGATAAAGTAGGTCAGGAAGTCTGCGCATAACTCCAAGATGAAAAATTGCAAGGACATGGAAGTATGCCAACCCTCTGCAACAAATGGAAACGGAAATCCGGCTAATAATGTATCGGGTGCATCTACCGGCAAGGCATACCACCATTTGGTAACCGTAGCAAAGGAAAGTACGGTGAGAGGGAGCACCAATTGCAGGGTCAGTTTTTTCAAGATGGGTGGTTATTCAATGGATTATTTGCAACGGGCAAAACTTGAATCGTCATAAAGCAAATGTAATCGTTGTATGCCCTTTTCTTTTCTTGCTGATAACTTGTTTATTTGACTCACTGGAGAAAGTCACACTCCCCATCAACCATAGCCTTCTTTAAGCCTCTTAGAAATAAAACATGATCTGAACACCTGAGAGGCGTATTGAAACTCCCAGATACTCAAAACCCCCGCACCACCTCCATCACCTCACCCACATACGACTCACCAAACAGGTTGACATGCACGAGTAGCGGATACAAGTTGTGATAGGCCACCCGCTGCTGCCAGCCGGGCTCCAATGGCCAGGCGGACAAGTAGCCCTCATAAAACGCCGGAGGAAATCCCCCAAACAGTTGTGTCATTGCGATGTCCATCTCCCTATGGCCAAAATACACAGCCGGATCGATGAGCCACACACGCCCCGCCTGCCCTATCCGGTAGTTGCCACTCCATAAATCTCCATGCAACAAGGATGGGGGCGCAAATGGCACCAACTCATCCCACCGCATCAACATCCGCTCTACCTGCTGTACCAGGCCTCGATCTACAAAACCGGCATCACTGGCCTTCCGCAGCATGGGCTCTATACGCTGCGATGCAAAGAAATCACTCCATGTATCACACTGGCGATTGGATTGCGGCAGGGAACCTATGTAGTTGTCAACCTCCAGACCATAAGACGCTGTGGTTGACCGGTGCAACGCTG
>CAYYHM010000077.1:2970-9826 GCA_964471795.1 uncultured Chitinophagales bacterium
AAAATGTATCCTCTACTGCCACACCCGACGCTATGAACTCCATCAGCAGAAAGCTGATTCCCGCCACTTCACCTGATAAGATGGTTTCCGGCACGGGTAAGGTGGTCGACTGCCGCAACAGCGACAACCCATACTCTTCTGCCCGCATCATCCCCGGATACCGACTTGCCTCGTTCCACTTTACAAACCAATCACCGATTGTAGTCCGTAGCCGTGCACAGCGATTGATACACCCACCGGAAACAGGCTCCGCAGCGGTAATGGTCACCTGCTCACCTGTATGATTCCACAGGGCAAGCTGCAGCACCTCCGTAAGTGGTGCCGGTAAGGTCATCGCAACTGCCAAATGAATGGCAGACGCTGCTGTAAACCCTGCACTTTCTGCAGATATTGCCACTGTGCCCACGCTTGCTGCAAGGCAGGATCCATGGTCAGGCTGGCCTTGGCCATAATGGCATCATCGGCCTGTTCCATGAGCTGTTTGAAAAAGTCCTTCTTTGGCGGATACGACCGCACATAATACTTTTCCAATTCGGCAAGCTCTGCCGCCTTGTCGATAGCATCTTGTAAGCCACCCAACTCATCAACCAGCCCAAGATCTATCGCCTGCAAACCACTGTAGATGCGCCCCTGCGCCAACTCTTTCACCTGCTCAATCGTCATACCCCTGCCGGCAGCCACTGAAGCTACGAAATCCTCATACCCCTGATCAATCTCCGCCTGGATACGCTGCCGCTCAAAATCGGAGATGTTGCGGAACGTGTTACCCATGTCCGCATACCTGTTGGTCAACACGGTATCCGTAGTCAACCCGATCTTGTCTTCCAAAAACCCTCCCAACACAGGATACAAGCCAAAAATCCCGATACTACCGGTGACAGTATTGGGTTGTGCAATAATGTAGTCCGAAGCAGAAGCGATGCTGTATCCTGCAGAGGCGCATACGTTACCCATGCTGACAACTACGGGAACAGAATCCGGAAATTGCGCAACCGCGCGGTTGAGGATGTCGGATGTAAGTGCACTGCCACCGGGGGTATTCAGCCGAAGTACCACAGCTTTTACACTGCTATTCTCCCGGATATCTGCCAGCAATTTGCGGTAGGTAGCACCACCGATACTGCCGTAATCGCTCTCACCATCCAACACATCACCTTCCATGTATACCAGCGCGATCCAGTCATCTTCCAGATCCTTCTTCAGGTCATCTTTTACGGCATTGCGGTATTGACCAATCGTCATCACCGGAAATTTCTTGTCGGATGAATCATTGTACACCCTGGCCCGAATGGAATCGATAAACTCATCCTGATGTAGGGTGGCGTCCACCAGGCCATGGGCCACTGCAGACAGTCCGTTCATTACCAATAAGTTGTCAGCAATACTATCCAGCACTTCCGGGGAAGTGTTGCGATCTGCAGCTAACCTGTTCAGGTAATGGTTGTGAATGCTTTCCAGATATTCCCGCAATTGCAACCGGTTGGCATCGCTCATCTTGTCGAGGCGGAAGGGCTCAGTAGCACTCTTGAACTGTCCATAGTAGAACACTTCCACCTGCACCCCCAACTTGTCGAGCATCCGCTTGAAGTACACTGGTGTGGCTGCAAAGCCGTTGAATTCACCGTAGGCAGACGGATTGAGGTATGATCGATCAGCTATGGCCGTCAGGTACAACGATGATTCGTTGAAGAACTCCCCATACGACAAAATGAACTTGCCGGATTCCTGGAACTGCACCAAGGCTTCACGTAATTCTTCGTTGGTGGCACTACCTGCAGCGCTTATGCCGGATTCCAACCAAATTCCGGCAATCCGTTCATCCGTGGCAGCATACTCAAGACATGCCAGAATATCGTCCAGACCCACCGCATCCACGATGTCGAAACCAAGCAACCCAACCACCGGTGTAGGTCCATCGGTTGATCTGTCCGGTATGCTGTAGTTCAGGTTGAGCCGAAGAACGGTATGCTCTTCCACCTCGCCGGATGATTTGCCCACACTACTGGCCAATCCAGCGATGAATGCACCGCTGATGAAGAAGATGAGGAACACGGTGATCAACCCACCAACAATACTAGCCAGTACTACTTTCCAGAATTTCATATACACTTTTTAGGCGTTAAGGAACAGCCGAAAATTACGGCAAAATGCGCATTTACCTGTAGTTTTGACCGCCATGATTGGATGGGTGAAGGGATATCTGCTGCTGGGCAGCAATTTGGGCGACAGGGCCGGACAAATTACACGTGCGTTGACCCTATTGCAGACACCTCATGTACGCGTGCTGGAGACCTCCGACATGTATCAAACAGCCCCATGGGGTGTAGTAGACCAGCCTGTTTTCCTCAATTGCGTTGCTGCCTTTTACACCTCATTGTCCCCACTTGATCTTTGGAAACACTGCCAAAGCATCGAGGCATCTGCAGGACCGCGGAAACAACGTCACTGGGGTGAGCGATACCTGGATATCGATATCCTGTACTACGGCCATAGGGTGTTGAGACATCCTTCACTGACTGTCCCGCATCCACGAATCGCAGACAGGAGATTTACCCTGGTTCCACTGGCTCAAATTGCGCCCGAATGGTTGCATGCAGATTGTTTGCTGACTCAATCACAGCTATTGCATCAATGTATTGATACGTTACCGGTTGAAAAATGGCAGGATCATGCGGCATAAGTTGATCACCATAGAAGGGAACATCGGCTCCGGTAAGACAACGGTAAGCACGATGCTCAGCCGGCAATATGGCGCCAAGCTGATCCTGGAGCAGTTTGCCGACAATCCATTCCTGCCGCGCTTCTATCAATCGCCTGAGCGGTATGCTTTCCCACTGGAATTGTACTTTATGGCAGAGCGGTATCAGCAGCTTAAGACCGACCTCAACGAACCCGATCTGTTCAGTCCCTTTACGGTTACAGATTATCTGTTTACCAAGTCGCTCATCTTTGCGCGTGTGACGCTGGGTGTGGAAGAGTTCAAGCTGTACAAGCGATTGTTCGACATCATCAATCCTACCCTCCCGATTCCTGACCTGATTGTGTACCTGTATGCCCCGGTAGATCAGCTGATGCGTCAGATTCGTAAAAGAGGCCGCGACTATGAGCAGGACATCAAGCCGGAATACCTGGCCAGATTGCAGGAAACCTACATGGATTATTTCAAACAATCACAGCAACACAGGGTGTTGGTGGTTGATGTGGCCGGTGTGGACTTCCTGCAGGAGCCTGCATACTACAAGCAACTGTTGAAACTCATGGATCAGGATTATCCCCTCGGAATGGAATATGTGGGTTTGAAATGAATCAATGATCTTCGGAAACCGAGTAATCCTGTAGTTTCTGCTGAATGGACATCCCCAACTTGCCGGTATAGGTTATACCCTCCCAACCACTGACCCACTGAATACCCCTGATGGTATTGGTGAGCCATATCTCATCTGCCGTGCGCAAATCGTCGAGGGTAATGTGTGCAGTACGGCTGTCTATGTCCATCTTGTTGGCTTCTACCATCACCACCTCTTTCATGATGCCGGATAAACAGGCTTCCGTGTATGCCGGTGTCAGTATTTCGTTATCCTTCACCAATAACACGTTGCTGCTGATGGCCTCGGCTACCCTACCCTGATCATTGAGTATCAGCGCTTCATCATAGCCTTGCTGTGCTGCCCAGTGACCGGCTAATACGTACAACAAGGCTGAGGCAGTTTTCAGTCCGGCCAACCGGTTGAACGGCTTTACATGATCAGTATAGGTGCCCAACCGCAGCCCTTCGTGGGCGGAATAGGGCGGTTCCTGCATGGCATTGCATGTAACCACAAAACCGGCTTCCACACCGGCGGGGGCATAATTGCCCTCTCCCTCCCGATACACGGAAAAGCGTACCCGAGCATTGGTACAACCATTGGCTTCGCATACCTTTCTGATTTCCCGAAGCATAAACAGGGGGGTGAGATGGGCCGGCAATTCCATGTCCAGCAAATGCATGCTCAGTGACAACCGACTATGGTGTTCCTCCAACCACAACACTCTTCCGTTATAGTACCGGATGGTTTCAAATAAGCCATCACCATAGCGGAACGACCGGTTTGATGCCGTAAATACGGGCTCATGGGCAGGTGTTATTGTACCGTTCAGGTTGATGAAAGCACTCATGGTAGCAAGTGAGATAGTCCTGTGATGACAAACCAATTGTCGAGGCCTATGTTCGGCTCCTTAAAACCGGCGTTGCTCAGGTGCCGAAACCGCAGCTGCCCTGACCAGTTCCACTGTTGCGCTACCTGGTGCGTATATCCAACGGAGAAGTTATCCGAGAAGATGAACCCACTGGCCTGCTGACCGGTTTCGGCCGTCAACCAGTGCGGACCGGCTGCGATCCCAGCCCATGTCGCTCCCCGTTCCCCAACTGGTACATGGTAGCGAAGGCCAAGATTCACGCCTGCTTCCCACTCATCGTATCGGACATTGGTGCGCGACAGCGTGGCCAGGTTGAACTGTGGTTCGATGTACATGGCCAGTTTCTTGTTCCTGTTGATCGGCAGATGGTATTGTACCATGATGAGCAGCGGATGATAGCGCTGTTGATCACGTAGTGATTCGTCAACAAAGGAATAGCCGATGTACAAGCCGATAGATTTGCCCATAGGATTCCAGTCCTGCGCCACAAGGCGGGAACTGAGCAATAAGAACAGGAGTAGCCACCTCATGCAGAAATGGATTTGATATAGTCGTCGCGCAATACACGCCGCATCACCTTGTTGGAGGCCGTACGCGGCAGTTGATCCGTAGGAACGATGGCATGTATATGGAAGAGTGGATTCAACTGTTGCCTGATGGCTTGTTGAAATGCTTGCTGCCACACAGGCACATCGGGGATTACGCCTTCCTTAGCCACTACATAGATCACCAGCAGACTGGGTCCGCCACCGGGCGACGGAACCGCTATGGCTGCCGTTTCCTTAACACCGGGCAGCACATCCAGTAGGCGCTCTATTTCTACCGAACTGGTCTTGATGCCTCCCAGATTCATGGTGTCATCGGCTCTGCCATGTGCCCGGAAATAGCCGGTGGGCAGTATTTCCACCTCATCGCCATGCCGGCGCAGCACCGGCGGCTGACGCCACTGCCTGTACTGTGCTTCCAGGGAGATACCGCTGGCACTGTCCCAGCCCATGTCGGGAACAGGCGTACCGGCATAGTAGCTATCATGGTGATCCTTGTTCAGCAACTTGGTGCTTAGACCGATGGAAGGCGGTACAAGGTACAGTTCCCCCTTGTTGTCCGGCTGTCCTGCTTCATTGAGGATTACCACATCGAGCCCACAGGCACAGGTGGAGAATGTGGAGGGTGATGCGGGCTGCACCATGGTGCCGGTAAAGTAGCCACCGCCGATTTCCGTTCCTCCGCAATACTCGATTATCGGCTTGTAGCCGGCACGGGCCATCAGCCATAGGTAGTCTTGTGGATTGCTGCTTTCGCCGGTGGAGCTATAGCAGCGGATGTGGCTCCAGTCGAGGCCACGCATACAATCCGTCTCGATCCAACGCTTTACCATACTGGGCACAACGCCCAGCATATTCACTTTGGCCTTGGATACGAATGTGCCGAAACTGCTGCCTGCCGGAGCGCCATAATACAAGGCGATGGTGGCCTTGTTGATTAGTGAGGCGAAGATGAGCCACGGCCCCATCATCCACCCAATGTTGGTAGGCCAGGCCACAACGTCACCGGCATGGATATCGTGATGAATGTAGCCATCGGCAGCGCACTTGATGGGTGTGGTGTGCGTCCACGGAATCGCCTTCGGATCGCCGGTTGTACCTGAGGAAAACAAAATGTTGCATACCTCGTCAGGATGCATGGCTACAGGGGTAAAATCGTCTACATCGGACAGGAAATCATGCCACGCCATATCATCGCTGCGAATTGCAACTGACAGGTGCTCTCTGGCAGGAAGGACCACCGTTATAGCCGGTAATACTTCGGATAGCTTCTCATAGAGAGGCAACTCTTTGTCACCGCGCAGGAGTATGTCTTGTGTAAACAACCAGTTAGATGCGGCGATGCGAAGCCGTTTATGAACTTCAGCAGGCGCCAAGCTATCCGCTATGGAGACCACCGCTCCGCCGGCCTTTACTATGCCGAGATAGATGGCTACCGCCTCGGCGGTCATAGGCATATCGATGGCGGCAGTATCGCCATGCGAAAACCCACGATTTATCAGTCCATTAGCCACCCGGTTGCTCAGTCGATTCAGTTCGTCCAGTGTCAGGCTGCCCATACTGCCATCCTCACGGCCATAGATAATGGCGGTGGATGATTTGTCATGGGTAAAGCACGCCTCTGCAATGTTGACTGTAGCACCCGGCAACCAGGACGGCGTTTCCAGCGTGTCGCCGACTGCCACCGGTTGTGTGTATGACTGCCGCAGGGGAATGCCGAGTTCCCGAATCATCAGATCCCAAAAGCCGCTGCGATTGGTAACGCTCCAGGTGAAGAAGTCGTCGTAGTTCTTGAGTCCGAGCAATCGTTGCAAACGTGTTACGTTGGCATGCTCTACATGGTGCGCTTCGGGCCACCACGCCATCGGACCTTCACCATAGCTTTCGTCCAGCCCATAGATGCGCTGAAACAACTGTTGATGCACAGCAGCCGGCAAGTCGGGATGTAGTAGTCCACCGGTCGTCAATTCATACCAGGTAATTTCCGGACCTTCGGGAAGGTATTTCTCGATAGCAGCGAGGAGTTGAGCAGCCTCTTCAGGTGTAGCGCCCCACCCTGTCAACTGCGATACCGTTAGTTCCCATTGCTCCGCCATGTCCTGCCTTGTTGGTGTGTATCAAAACTAACAAGTTCA
>CAYYHM010000078.1:0-9811 GCA_964471795.1 uncultured Chitinophagales bacterium
GGCACAACCACGCTGCGCGACTTCTTTTCCCCAGAACAGATGGATACCCTCACGGCCTTTTTTCTGGATACGCTGGGCACCAATCCGTTCGAGTGGCAGGCCTATCAGAAGATGAAGCCCTTCTTCCTGTCGCAGATCTACCTCACCGACCTGCTGGACGATACGCCCATGTCCTTTGAGTTGGAGTTCAAGAAACTGGCCGACAGTGCCGGTATTCCGATTGTTGGGCTGGAGACGATAGCTGAGCAGATGGGCTTCATCGATCAGGTATCCATGGAGGAACAGGTGTCCATGACCATGGAAACCGTGCGCAATTACAGCGACACAAAGCAGTCGTTCTCCCAAATGATCGCCTACTACAACGCCCAACAGCTGGACTCTCTGTATATGCTGATGAACGAAGACTATGGTGAGTATCCTGAGTTTAGTGCCACCTTGCTCGACAACCGCAATAGGGACTGGATCAGCAAGATCGATGCGCTGGCTGCCGGCAAGCGGGTATTCGTGGCTGTTGGTGCTGCTCACTTACCCGGTGACAACGGAATCATCAGGCTGCTGGAACAGGCAGGGTACACGCTTACACCTTTGCTGACAGACTAACCGGCTATTTTTCGCATTCCTTCCACCAGCACATCCAATTCTCGCAGGGTGGTATATATGTGTGGGGTAATACGCACGCCCTGCACGTTGGCGGTATCGATGGCTACAGTAAACACATTGTATTCCTTCAGTAGCCTGCTGGCTATTTCTTCGGGCGAAATGCCCTCGATGGCCACATTGCAAAGTGCGCCGAATGCTGCGCCTTGCAGGGAGGTATTGAGGCGGATGGCCGGGTGGTCAATCACCCGATCCGTCCAGTAGCGGGTGAGGTATTGCAGTCGGGCGAACTTACGATCAGCACCGATAGCGCGGTGAAAGAGGATGGCCTCGCCGACAGCCATCTCCGCCGGGAAGGAGCGCGTTCCCTGATGCTCGAATTTGTCCATGCTACCCACATTTTCCGCACTGCTGCCAAAGAGCGACCACACCCCCGGTATCTGTTGTTTCCGGATATACAGCATGCCAGTACCAAATGGTGCGCATAGCCACTTGTGGAGGCTGGTGCCAAAATAGTCGCACTCCAGCTCATCCATCGTATAGGGCACATGGGCAAAACTGTGGGCGCCATCCACCACAACGGGGATGCCCTTTTCCTTGCCCAGCCGGCATATGTCCCGTACCGGAAATACCTGTCCGGTGAGGAAAACCATGTGGCTGACCAAAATCAGTTTAGTACGGTTGCTGATGGCTTTCCTGTAGGCTGCAACCAGCTCATCCGGGTTGGTCAGCGGCACCTCCACCGGAATCTCGGTCAGCACAATCCCTTCACGCCGTTGTCGTTGCTGCAGTGCCAGCCGCATATTGGGATAGTCGTGTTCAGTGAACAGCACCTCATCTCCCCGCTGGAGGTCAAATCCAAACAACAGGTTTTCCAGTGCTTCGGTTGCGTTGCGGACGATGGCTATTTCGTCAGCGGAGCACCCTGCTAAGGCTGCCAGTTCACGCTTCACAGCCTTGCGGCCCTGATCCAGGGTACGCCACATATAGTAAGCCGGCGCTTCATTGCTGAGTCCGGTATAGTACTGCTGCTTGTCCTGCACCAGCCGCGGCTGTGGGCTTACACCGCCATTGTTTAGGTTGATGAGATTGGGCGAGGTAGTATATGCTTGCCGCACCGTAGCCCAGTAGTCCTCCTGCTGTGCCCATTCTTCGGGGGTCAGCAAGGGGTTAGCTTGATCGATCTGAGAGAGATCTGCTGCCAGGGCGTCGGACCATTGCCACAGACCGGCAGTCGCCAGCGAGGCCTGTGCGATGTCACGCAGAAAGTGTCGTCGTGTAGCCATGGCTACAAGTTACACGCTTCCTGCGGAAAATCAACCCCCTACGTGCTTGTACAGAGAATAGGGAATTACCCGCAAGGCCAAGGCCACCAGTCTCCATCGTGGCGACACATAGATCACCGGTTTCTTGGCAGCAATGGCCTGCCTGATCTGGCGGGCAGCCTCCTGTTGCGGTGTCAGCCAGAAAAGACCTTTTTGACCGGCGGTCATATCGGTGGCTACATAGCCGGGGCGGACGTCGGTGATATGCAGGTTATAGCCTTTGCGGTGGACTTGCTTGCGTACGCCTTCCAGGTAATTGATGAGGAAGGCTTTGGAGGCACCATACACGGGTGATGGACCCGAGCCGCGTATACCTGCAATGGAGGTGATACACACCAGATGCCCATATCCCTGCTGCAGCAGGTGGCTCTTGGCCAGTTCCATACAGCCCACCAGACCCAGCACGTTCACCCGAATCACGGCTTCGGTTTGTGTGGCATCGGGAAACAAGAAGTTGATGCCCGAATTGGCGATAACCAGGTCTACAGTGCCCATTTCGGTCAGTAGGTTGCGGAATGCTTCCATGGACTTGTCGTAGTCGGTCAGGTCCAGATACCGGATTGTTGCCGGAGCGGGAAAGTCTTTGGCCATGGACTCCATAGCATCCGTCCGTCGAGCCATGAGTCCCAGTTGCCACCCTTCATGTGCCAGTTGTTGTGCCAGTGCTGCTCCTATTCCGGAGGAAGCACCGATGATGATTGCTGCAGGCATAGTGGCGGTAAAGGTACGGGTTGCAGAGGTACACGAAGAGCGAGTGAATTGATTAGGGTTTTTCGTTTATGCAGTAGTTCATTTCGGTAGTAGCATCTCAGGAAGCCCCTGCTTTATATGGCTACACAAAAAAAAGAGCGGCTGCATCAGCAACCGCCCTTTTTTAATAACCCAAAACTTCGTATTTGCTTGCTTATCGTTGTGCACTGATTTCTTCAGGGTTGAAGAAGATATCAGGCGTTTGTTGTTTCTTTTCCAATTTCTTGTCGAACAGGCGGTAGCTGAAGGCAAACTGGATCACCCGGTCGCTCTGCTTGAAGTTCATCAGGTTCTGACGGAAGGTAGCGCTGAGGCCGCCATCCTGAATGTTGTCGCGGAATTGCAGACCGAAGGTGCTTTTCTTGGAAGTGATGCCGAAACCTACCTGGTAGCCAAGGGTGGTTTTGTTCAGGTTGTCGGAATAGCTGGCGAACATGTCCTGATTGGTAGGAACAAGAGAAGCATCCATGAATCGGCTCACCATTGGACCGGCATACAGCTTGAAGTTGTCAGTAGCCTGATAGCCCATCATTACCGGCAGCTGAAGGTTGTGAACGGTCATGCGCTGTACCATGGTATGGTTATCGGCAGTAAAGTTGATGTCAGAACTGTTCTGAGAAAACATGAACTGAGGCTGTACAAAGAACTTGTTGTATCCGAACTCTACGAATGCACCGGCCATTACACCAGAGCCTGCATTAGCGGTAGCGAAGGAGTAGCTGTTATCTCCGATCATGAACTGCTCGTTCACCTGGATGTTGGAGTAGTTCAGACCCATCATCGGACCGATATGTACATGTTGAGAAAAGGTAGCGATTGTGGTAAGAAGAGTGATGGTGGAAAGCAGCAAGCGTCTCATGATTTGGTTTTTTTGTGTGTTTATTACACTCATCTTCTACGGGGCATGATGCCGTAGGTTTCAAAAAAGTGAAAAATATTTTCAAAAAATGCAGCAATGCCTGTTTGCTGTGGTCAGATGTCATCCTGCAAGTGCAGCACATGCCTGGAGAGGGTGCCCTGCCGAATTACGGTTACTCGTAGTCGTTTGCCCGCCTTGCCATTCACCGCATGGATCGTTTCCTGCAAAGAAAGAGTAATCGTGTGCATACCGTTGATGTATATAAGTTGATCACCGGGCTGAATTCCACTGATTTCGGCGGGACTGCCGGGATGCACAGCTTCTATCAGGTACACAGGATAGCCCGGCAGAGGCGCGATGATTTCCATCCCTGAGGTGTTGTGGCGGAATGCATCCCTTATTGCTATAGTAGGTTTCAGGTACATCGTTTTCCGGTGGTAGCTGAGTATAACCCGAAATCGTCGGAGCGATTCACCACCGATACTGCCACTGCAAAAATCCGTATCGGTAGATTGGGTTTGGACGCTACTGCTATCCGGAAAGCTAACAATAGGGGTTTGTAATGCTACATTTCCTATTGTAACCTTACTTATGCGAGCAATATGGCCTTGCAGGCTTCCACCAAGCCCCTTTCCCAGCAAGGCCGGTAAGGCAGGCGAGGGAAGATAGATGTCCGGATTGGCAAACGTGTACAGCGATAAGGCATGGCTGGCACCCAGATCTATCAGGAAGGAAGCTGTTACTGTGCTGCTGTCCTGTTGTACAATGGTCAGGCTGGTGTAAGGCTTGTTTCGGTGGAAGTGCAGATCGATGGACTGATACCTTTTCCGGGGCTTCCATGCACCGGGGCGATACAGCCGGAGTTGCTGATGCCGATAGTCTATCGCCACGTCAAAGCTGGCGAAGAATGGATAGCCGATAATTCCATAGACAGGCAGGCCTATGGTTTCTGACAGGTTCAGGTGATGGTCTGTAAGTACCAGGATGTCCTGATTTGCTGCCCGGATGCCGGCCATTTCCATGGTGTTTCCCCAGGAGCGGAAGGCAGTAACCGATTGCCCTTCACCAAGGCCGGTAATGGTAACCTGTTGCGACAGGGTGAGTGGCAGGTCTTCTCCTTCAGGCCAATCTGTAAGCAGCGTATGTTGCACGCCGGTATCCAGTATGAACCACTTGGGTGAGCTTCCATTCAATGAGGCCTGCACAAGCAGCAGGTTGTTGATGATCCGGCAGGGCAAAACGATGCTCCGCGCCGAGGATACAATATTGTACCCTGTAAGTGTCGACTGGGAGAATCCGGAAAACAACCCTCCTGTGAGGAATAGAAAAAGCAGGAGCAAGGAGCGTTTCATGGTGGGGGAGTTTATGTGAGGGTGTTCCGTGGATTGTGTAACAGCAAAAACCACCGGAGGGTGCCATGGATGGATGACTTCACCGGATTGTTTGTTTCTGCTCTTTTCAAATATGCCATTGTGTAGCTTCAGGAATTACGGACTCGGCAACCGGATTGGTACGCAACATACGGGAAAAGCAAGCCAGCCATTTCGGGCAACACCTACATAAATATAGTAAAGACATTGTACTGCCTGTGCGTGAATCCGGAAACCCTGCAGGTAGCTTGCCTTTCGTATTTTTGCATCAAACAAGAGCCGTCATGTTAGTGGACGATGTACAGATGAGTCATCAGGAAGAAAACACTGATGCCAACAACCAGCCCGAAATGCACGCATCAGCACCTGAGCAGGATACACCTGCAGAGGAGTCTGCGGAGCCACAGCATGAGGATATTCCTGTGCCGGTGCCGGTAGCTGAGACAGCGGAAGAAGCTGCTGCAGCCGAGGAAGAATCCGTTGAACCGGTAGCACCGGTGGCCACCCTTTCACCAGAAGCCGTGCAAGCCATCTGTGCGGAGGTGGAGGACCTACTGCTGCAGTTGAGCGCATTGGCCAAAGGGGCGGCCAGGGAAGTGCAGGAGGAAGAGATCGATCAGCTGCAAGGCCGTATCCACGAGCATATCCAGAAGTTGGAAGAGGCCGATCAGGATGCTGGAGACTCGCCCTATGCATCAGCCATTGCACAATATCGCGGACGGCTGAAGGAGCTGGTGGGGCTGTATGAACAAATGGTGCAGCAGGCTGCAGCCGCCAAGGCGGCGGAGGAGCAGGCTAACCTGGATAAGAAGTGGGCACTGATTCAGCAGCTGCGGGATATTACGGACAACGAGCAGCGTATCGCTCAGGCGTTCAAGCAATTCAACGAGATACTGGCGCAGTGGCGGGCTACCGGTCCCGTGCCGTCACATATCTATCAGCAACTGCGGAATGCCTGGAGCTATGAAATAGACCGCTTTTACTACACCATCAACATATACAAGGATCTGCGCGACCTGGATCTGCAGAAGAACCTGCAGCTCAAGCAAGAGCTGATTGAGAAGATGCATGTGTTGTCGCAAGAGCCCAGCATCAAGCGTATGGAGATGCTGGTAAAGGTATTGCAGGAGGAGTGGGACGAAACCGGACCGGTGCCGCACGAACAGTGGGAAGCCATCCGCGACACCTTCTTCAAGGCTACGGATAAGGTGTACGAGCGCATCAACAAGCACTACGACGACCTGCGAAGTCAATTCGAGGCCAACCTGGTGGCCAAGCGTGACCTGATTGCCAAAGTAAGGCAAATCAGCCATCTGGACCTCAAGTCGGCCAGGAAGTGGAACGACAAGACCACTGAACTGAAGGCACTACAGGAGGCGTGGAAGAAGACAGGCCGCGTAGGCAAGGACCAGCAGGATGCCGTGTGGGAGGAGTTCAGAGGTGCCTGCGATGAGTTCTTTGCACGCAAGCGGTCGTTCTTTCACGATATGCATGCCGCATTTGAAGAAGGCAAGAAACGCAAGAAGGAATTGTTGCTGAGGGCCGAAGCGTTCAAGGACAGCACGGACTGGAAGGGGGCAGCGGATGCGCTGATGGATCTGCAGAAACTATGGAAAGAAGCGCCCTCGGCAGACAGAAACAGCGAGCAGGAGTTGTGGGAGAAGTTCCGCGCCGTTTGTGACCATTTCTTTGAAGCCCGCAAAGCACACTTCGCGGGGCAGCGGGACGAGCAGGCAGACAATGAGAAGGCAAAGAAGGCATTATTGGAAACAGTACAAAGCTGGAGCCCCACAGCCGACCGGGAGGCCGACTTTGAGACATTGAAGGACTTTGCCCGGCAATGGAAAGAGATTGGACATGTGCCACGCAAGGTGATGCAAACATTGAATGATGGGTTCAAGGCAGCATTGGACGCCCAATATGCCAAGCTGAAGATGGACAAAGGCCAGCGTGGCAATGCACAATACAAGGCTCGACTCAGCCTGATGGCGGAGATGCCCGATGCCAAAAACTCGTTGCAGCATGAAAGACGGCAGATCCGTCAGCGGTTGCAGCGGCTGGAGGCAGAACTGCAGCAGTATGAGCGCAACATGGGCATGTTCCGGATTACTACCAAGAACTCGCCGATAGTGGCCGAGATGCAAGGTAAGATGGACAAAACCCGTGAGCTCATCGATAAGGCCATGCAGGAACTGAAGCAGGTAGAAGCCTTTATGAATCAGGCAGACAAGCAATAACAGGTATGCCCGGAGCTTGACTCCGGGTTTTTTCAGTCGATTTGCATGAATATATGAACGTATGTTCATAAAAACTGCTTACCTTTGCATCATTCAACCAAAATCCACTACAATGGAACATTTGACACTGGCCACATTTAAGGAGAAGGTTTTCAACTACGAAGACAACAAGGACTGGAAGTACGAAGGCCAACTACCTGCCATCATTGATTTTTACGCAGACTGGTGCGGTCCATGCAAGATGATACACCCCATACTGGAAGAGTTGTCTGCTGCTTACGAAGGCAAGATCCACATCTACAAGGTAGACACAGAGGCTGAGCAACAGCTGGCCGGTATGTTTGGTATCCGCAGCATTCCATCGCTACTGTTCATTCCTATGGATGGCACGCCGCAAATGGCTACCGGGGCATTGCCCAAGGCTACCTTCGAAAAGGTGATCAACGAGGTATTGCTGGGTAACCCGGCTGAGGCCTGATAACAACAAAATCGTTGTAGTCCTTTTTCCGTCTGCATCACCTGTGGTAGGTATGTGATGCACTGCCTGAATTCTGCTATTTTAGGCAGGTGATATTGCAGATTGACAGTGTACGGCTGAATTTTTCGGAAGAGGGTCTTCTATTGCTCAATATTTGTTTGGGGTTCATCATGTTTGGTGTAGCCCTGCAATTGCGGCCTGCCCATTTTCGGGAGGTGGTGCTGCGCCCCAAGTCCTTGCTGACAGGCATCGCAGCGCAGTTTCTGTTGCTGCCGTTCATCACCTTTCTACTGACGCTTCTGTGGCAGCCTCAGCCATCATTGGCTTTGGGTATGATATTGGTGGCTGCCTGTCCGGGTGGTAACATCTCCAACTTCATGAGTCTGCTGGCCAAGGGGAATGTGGCTTTATCGGTAGGTCTTACTGCTTTTGCTACGGTGGCGGCCTTGTTGCTTACGCCCCTCAACTTTGCCTTGTACGGATACCTGAATCCACATACGGCACCTCTCCTGCAGGCCATACACCTGAATCCGCTGGATATGCTACAGACGGTTATGCTGCTGTTGGGGGTTCCTCTGGTGCTGGGCATGGCCATGAGCCGGTTTTTTCCTGCCATCACCGCCCGGATCACGCAGCCTGTCAAGTGGTTGTCCATGCTGTTTTTTGTAGCCTTCGTGGTGGTGGCATTCCTGCAGAACAGCGATTATTTTCAGCAATACATCTATCTGGTTTTCCTGCTGGTGCTGGTGCACAATGCATTGGCCTACTTCACGGGATATCTGGCGGGGGTGGCTATGCAGGTGCCGGAGGCAGACCGTCGGACGATCACCATTGAGACGGGCATACAGAACTCTGGTTTGGGGTTGGTGCTGATCTTCAACTTCTTTGATGGCATGGGCGGCATGGCCTTTGTGGCAGCCTGGTGGGGAATCTGGCATATCCTATCCGGTCTGTCATTGGCGGCGTGGTGGTCCTATCGTGGGGTACGTCAAAAAGCACTATCGTGAGGTATCCCCATCTGTTTCTGGAGGTTCTGCGGGGATGGCTGTTGCTCGGACTGCGCCTCTTTTATCGCCGCATCCATGTGTTGGGGCGCCACCATGTGCCTCGTTCCGGTGGGGTGTTGCTTACCTCCAACCACAATAATGCTGTGCTGGATGCCTTGTTTCTGTCGTTCTTTTCCGGCCTACGGCCCGGCTTTTTAGCGCGTGCCGACGTGTTTCGGCAGCCTTGGCTGCAGCGCGTGTTTACCTTCCTGCAGATGATACCTATCTATCGGCAGCGCGATCAGGTGGATATCCGCACTGCCAATGCCGACACCTTTGCTGCCACCGTGCAGTGGCTGCTGGCAGGCAAGTCGATGGTGATATTTCCGGAGGGAGATAAGGGGAAGGATTACCATCTGCTTACCCTGAAGAAAGGGGCAGCCCGGATAGCCTTACAGGCACAGGCGGTCGATCCTACAGCCGACATTTGGATACAGCCTACCGGCATTTCCTTCGAGGCGTTGCATCGTGTGCATAGCTCTGTGGTGGTGCAATATGGGGAGCCACTTCTTGTGCGCCCCTATCTGGAATCTTATTTGGCAAACACGGAAGAAGCCGTACGTGAGCTGACCCTCGCTGTGCAAGCCAGCCTGCGTACACTTTGTTACCACAAGGAAATAGATGAGGCGCCTGCCTTTCAGATGTTGGTAGCATCACTACCGGGCACATACCTGCAGCGGCTGGAGGCAGCGGAAAAGGGTTGGGCACATGACGCCGATGTGCGTGAGGTGATGATGGAGGCAGCCGCCGCATACCGGCATCGGCAGGTGCCCACGGTGGACGGCATACCCCATCGGCAGCCACCGGTGTGGTGGTGGGTGTTGTCGGTGCCGGCAATGGTAGGCTCATTGTTATGGCTGTTGCCCTACCGATTGCCACAATGGTTGTCGTGGCGCCTGACCGGTCATCCGCACTTCCAGACGTCCATCTTTTTCGGGTTGCTGTGGCTGTTGGGTCCTATCCTCTTTATTGTGCAATGGAGCGTATTGTTATCGCTGCTACCCATTCTGGTAGTGGGCCCCATGTTATTCTTGTCTGTAGCACTCATCCCCCTCGATTTGTGGTGGAATCGTTGGTATAGGCGTTGGCGTGTGATCCGGCAATTATCCGTGCCTGTATGGCAGCTGTGGCGTGAGCGGATTCGAAATA
>CAYYHM010000079.1:0-5874 GCA_964471795.1 uncultured Chitinophagales bacterium
TCCAGTTTCTGTATGCTCTTGGCGGCGTCGCGGATCAGTCCTTCGGATGAGATGAATTCGGTGAACATCAAATCAGCGCCCTGTTGCTTGCATAGGGCACGAAAGGGAGGATCACTGACATCTTCCATAGGCGCCAGCAATAAGGGGAAGTCTCCGAGTTCAATATTTCCGATCTTTACCATGTGCTATCAGCGGGAAGATGAGTGGGTAGCAAAATTATTGATTGTAAAGCGATTGTGCCATGGGTTTCAGACCGCCGGTTCTTATACTGCTCCTGTTAGGCCTGGTGCTGCTGTCGGGGGCCATCTTTACCACGGTGGCCGCTGTGCTGGCTGCCTGGGTCTTCGGCATCTCCGACTTACAACAGTTCCTCTCTTCTGTGGAGGAGCAGCGCCGCAATCCGCTGGTCTTTCTGGCCATACAGGGCATAAGCGCTCTTGGCGCCTTTGTGTTGCCGGCTTTGTTGTTTCCGCTAATGCAACGTGCTCAGCCTGTGGCCTACTATCAGATGGACCGACGGATTGACTTTCGGCTGGTGGCCATTGCTGTGGTTACCTTACTGTTCAGCCAATCTGCCATCTCCTTGTTGTCCGAATTGAACAATCAGTTGGTGATTCCGGAAAGCTGGGGTGCTGTGGGCGAATGGCTCAGCAGCAGCCACCAGGAAGTACAGCAAGGGTATGCACAACTCCTCAACTTCCAGTCTTTTGGACATATGCTGCTGGCACTGCTGGTTATGGCCGTATTGCCTGCCGTAGGCGAAGAGCTGATCTTCAGGGGAGCCATGCAGCGGGTAATGGGGCAATGGACCGGTAATGGACATGCGGCAGTATGGCTGGCGGCAGTGCTTTTTAGCCTGTTTCACTTTCAGGTGTACCTGTTTTTGCCACGGGTGGTGCTTGGAGCAGTAATGGGATATCTGTTGCTGTGGTCTGGCAATATGTGGTATCCGATATTGGCCCATTTTGCCAACAATGCCTGGGTAGTGTTGGCCGCCTATTTCTTTATGCCCGATGGTGGTGCTGAAGAATTGCTGGCACCGGATGCCGACATGCCGTGGCCCGCACTGGCAGCAGGAACTGTGGCTTTCGTGGCTTTTTTACTACTTTTCAGACGCATGGCGCATCAATGGCATCCACATGACACACAATTGGGTGAAAGTATTCAGCACAGATCAATTGTACAGGGCGGAGATGATTAAGGATATACTCACCGGTGAAGACATACCCTGTGTGGTGATCAACCGGCAGGACTCCGCCTACCTGTTTGGTCAGGTAGAGGTGCATGTGCCCTCAGAATCCGTCATCAAAGCCTTGCACATTATCAATAGCCTGAAAGATGAATAGTCTGCTCCAACGGGTACTCACCGGAACGCTCATGGCGGTGATAGGCGCACTCGCCGTGTGGTGGCATGCCTGGTCCTTCTATGCACTCACCCTGCTGCTGAATGCGTTTCTATTGCAGGAATTGTATCGGTTGCTGCGCAATACTACCGGATATTCGGATAGCAATTGGTGGAAGATAGTGGCCCTACGCCAGGTGATTGGAGGTTATGGTGTATTGGTTACCGCACTGGTTTTGGAACACCATCTGCCCCCCATCTTCTTCTTATCGTTTTTACTGGTGTTTCCGATTTTCCTGATAGCCGAGCTCTTCCTGAAGGCCCGAAACGAGATTGTCAATTTCAGTATCAACATGGCCGGCTTGGTGTACATCACGGTGCCGATGGTCAGTATGCTGGTGATTGCCCGCACCGATGATCATTATGCGCCGGCATGGGTGTTGGGGCTGATGTCGCTGGTGGTAGCCAACGATGTGTTCGCCTATTTCACGGGATCCTTGCTGGGACGTACCAAGCTGCTGGAGCGGATATCGCCTAAGAAGACTTGGGAGGGCGCTATTGGCGGTGCCGCGTTCACCCTGCTTACCGGCTGGCTGGTGCATGAGGTTACAGGGCTCAGGGATGTTACGGACTGGTTGGTGCTGGCGGCTATTGCTGTGGTATTCGGCACCTTGGGCGATCTGGTAGAGTCCATGATAAAAAGGAACCTGCAGATCAAGGATTCCGGAAAGATGCTGCCGGGCCATGGTGGTTTTCTCGACAGGTTTGATGCTATCTTGCTGGCATTGCCTTTCTTTGCACTCTATATCCTGTTCACACAATAAGGCAATCCGTTCATGATTCGTTTGCACCGGGAAGGAAACATACACATCACCGTAGCTACAATTGCTGGTGCTGTACTATCTGTAGCGGCATATCTGTTGCTGTGGCCCATCAGTCCCTGGCTGGCATTGTTGCTGTGGTTGCCTGTGCTACTGATCTGGGTGTGGGTAGTTTCGTTTTTCCGGAACCCCCTCAGGACGGTAACCCCTGATGATGGCATTGTCCTCTGCCCGGCAGACGGCAAGGTGGTAGTGATTGAGGAAGTGGACGATGCAGAATACTTCGGTGACAGGCGCCTACAGGTGTCGGTTTTCATGTCGCCCTTCAACGTGCATTACAACAAGGCACCGGTTACGGGCAAGGTGTTGTGGCGCAAGTACTACCCCGGAAAGTTCCTGGTGGCGTGGCATCCCAAGAGCAGCGAGCTGAACGAGCGCTTGTCGGTAGTCATCGAGCATCCGCAGGTAACCATACTGGTAAGGCAGGTTGCCGGGGCTTTAGCCAGGCGCATCGTCAATTATTTGCAACCCGGTGATTTTATTCATCAGGGGGATGAACTCGGATTTATTAAATTTGGAAGTCGGGTGGATATACTTCTGCCGGTGGGAACACCGTTGCAAGTAGCACTCGGCGATACCGTACAAGCAAACAAAACAATTATAGCCACTTTGTCAAAATCCAACGCATGAAACAGATAATCACCGTTTTTGCCTGCATCCTGTTTACTTCAGTAGCAGTGATGGCGCAGAGCAATCAGGCGCCTGCATCAACTGCAGTAGCCGTAGAAAGAGTACAACCCGAAGTGGTTGTAGACCAAACACAAACGCCAGCCAAGCCTGCTTGCTGTGCTTCACAGACCGCTACAGCAGGCTGTGCCGACAAGAGCAGCACAGCTGCTGAGACCGTAGAAGCACCTGTTGCAGCTACAGCAGCACCGGCAGCGGAAGCCAAGAAGCCCGGTTGTGGCAGTGCAGCCACATCTGCCGGCAGCGGATGCTGCTCCTCACGGGGTGCTATGCGTGCCGGAGGCAACACGCCCAGGTAACGAGGCGATAGCGATTACACAATAAAAAAGCGGGGTAATGAAAATTACCCCGCTTTTTTGTTGTCATGATCACAGTCATGCGTCAGACCGCCATCAGTGCCTGCACTGATGGCCTGTGTGGACCCTACAGCGACAAATTCTTGGCTGCCCGCCACCGGAAACCGGTAAACTTCACCAAGAGGCTGAGGATCAGCAGCATCAACACCACCAGCATACCAATCTCCAGCCAGTCGTTGATGTTGGAGGCACTGTACAACCGCTGTACGTTGTCCATCTGCAGTCCGGCTTCTTCCAGCTGTATGGCCGACAGGTTGTTCAGCACATGGTTTGCCTGTTGCGTGAGCAGCCACATGGCCTCCTTGTCTGCCCCCGGCGCCGTTTGGTTGATCTGTTCTACCAGACCCACCAACAGTCCATGTTGTTCCTTCTCGGACTCGGTAAGCACGGTGGCCCTGTACAGATCGTGCAGGGCTGTCATGTCTTGGATTACGGGCACATAGCGGTCCGCATCCGCTCTTGTATCTGCAAGGGCATCGATGGTGCGCAGGTGGTGGGCATACTGAAAGATGTATCCTTCCACCACCAGCCGATCTTTGTAGATGGTGGTGATGGCCTTGTTGATTTCCCGGTCGAAGTTTCTTTCCTGCAGGTTGTTGGCCAATACTACCACCAATACCAGGAACAATAAGAAGGCAGCCTGCACCTTGGGTTTGAAGTCGAAAGCCTGATTACTCATGGTTGTCGTGTTGATTAGGGAATGACAAAAGATTTCTCCTAAGGTAGTGAACTACAGCCATATATGGAAAAGTACCTACAGTAGGTTGATGCCGGCTACCCTCGCCAAACCTTAAAACCGTAGGCGGGCCATCAACTGCAGATGACGAGGAGGCTGCACGAATAATGCCGGTACAGTATTTCCCCCATGGAATCCAACCTCTCCGTAGGTATAATACCGCTCATCAAGCAGGTTGTTTACCATCAATACCAGTTCATGCTGCTGCAGGAAGTTCCATCGGATCTGAGCATCCATCACCAGTGAAGCCGGAATTACCAGATCAGGTTGGTTCGTGGGCTCTATGTACATATCGCCTGTGTACCGGCCGGTGAGCAGCATCGACACCTTCTTGTGGTCGTACCGGACTGTAGCTTGCGCCAGCACAGAAGGGGTAAGCACCGGTCGTACGTTGCTGAACACCTCGTCGCTGTCGTCGTTTTGTGGATCATAGGTGCGTATCCGGGCATCCATCAGTGTCAGGAAGCCTTGCAGCGACAAGGACTGGCTCATCTGCCACGCCGCTTCCAACTCCACGCCTCTGCGGAAGCTGGATGGCACATTGGTTCTCAGCTGCACAAACAGCAACCGTTCACCGATGGGAGCGATCTCGTTGCGGAACTCCATCCAGAACAGGTTGGCTTGTGCGGTGAGCTTTCTTTTCCGTATCCGTACCCCCGCCTCTACATCGTTTACCGATTCGGGAAGCACCGTGTTGGGGTCCTGCAATGCCAGCAGGTTCAGGCTGTCCAGCCGTGTGCTGCCGCCAAACAGGTCGAACTTGGTGGGCTCTCTACCGGTGCGGCCAAAGGAAGCGTACGCCTGCCAATGCGGGTGAATGTCGGCTGTTATGCCTATGGTAGGATTCACAAAGTTGTACTGATACTCGGGAATGGTGGCGTCAGCACCGATAACCGTGAAATCCGGGAAGAAGATCATCGTGGTACTTCGTGCCTGTATGTCGGCAAAGAGGCGAATCCTCCCCGTACCATATTGTGCCTTTACGAAGGCACTCATCTCTACCTTAGTGGCGCTGTCGTTGTAGATGCGGGTTACGTTATCGGGCAAAAAGGTTTCCCAATTGTTCCGGTCGAACCGATACCCATGCACGCCGCCTTGCATACGGAATGCCCTTTTTTGGTAGGTGCTGTGGGCGAATAGTCCATAGTGTCGGTTGTTCAGCGGATAGTTAATCTGTCCGGCCAGAGGCCCGCTGATGTCGAACACGCTGTCGAAACCATAGGGAAAATCGCCCCCGGCGCCGCCCATATACGGACTTACGGTTAGTGTCCAGTCGTGAGAAAGGCGACGGGTATATTCCAGCTGTGTGAGGAACTGCCCGAAGTTGTCGCGGTCCTGCTCGTAGTTGAGGTTGGTACGTGGATCTTCCTCAATCAGTGGCAGCGGCACCGGAAAGTAGGCCATCTGCGAGGCGGTTCGGCCGTTGAGCATGGTAAACTTCACCAGGTCCTTGTCGCCAAAGTAGCCACCGGTAAGGAACATGGACCAGGCGTCGCTGCCGGAATGGTTGCGGTAGCCCTCCGTAGAGAAGTTGGTCATGCGTCCGGAAAAGGCAAACCGGTTGTCCAGCATGCCGCTGTGGAACTGTACGCTGCTGCGCAAGGTCTGGAAGGATCCCCCGCCCAACTGCAGCTCTACACCGCCCTCTTCTTGCAGGCCCATGGTTTCAAAGTTGATGGATCCCGCAAAGGAGGCCGTGCCGTTGGTGGCCGTGCCCACACCCCGCTGCACCTGCAGGGATTGCACGGAGTTCATGAAGTCCGGCATGTTGCTGAAGAACACGCCCTGATCCAGCATGTCGTTCAAGGGTACGCCATTGAGGGTGATGTTGATGCGTGTTTGATCGATACCCCGCATGCGCATGCCGCCATA
>CAYYHM010000079.1:5974-9586 GCA_964471795.1 uncultured Chitinophagales bacterium
GGCGTGAAACCGACAGCACTGTATCGAAGCTGATATGTGCCTGAGGAGATGTCCAGCCGATAAAAGCCCGACCCATCGGTGGTGGTTCCGGCAGTGTATCGGTTTACGACGGTAAGTGTTACCCCTGGCAGGGTGTCTCCCTCAACAGAGGTGACTGTGCCTTGCACAGATTGGCCAGATAACCGAAAAAACCCGGTAAGGCAGAGGAGAAAGAGAGAAAAGCGAATCATGAATCGTATGTTTTGTGGTTCAAAAAATGGACCCACGCGACACACGAGGAGGAGATCGGAACACTCCCTACGGCAGTATGAACTGCATCAGGTTGTACGGGTATGATCTCAGCCCTCAGTTATGAGGACACCCCGGTGTTGTGTAGTCAAGTGACAGAACGAATTATGCGGTAAAGTTAGGCAGAAACCGACAACGAACAGTAAGGTTCAGTCCACCGTCGGCAGTTATGACTTCCGAAGTGCTTTGTGTACCATCTCTTCGCTGCGCGTCCACAACATGTCCTGCGCCTGCTTGTCCAGTGCCACAGACGCCGGCCTGACGGGTTTTTTGTTCTTGAAGTATTGGCCGGTAAGGGTGCCGCCCTCTTCAGACAAGGCGATATGCAGCGATGTAGCTGCGCCCTGTTCCGGCGTGATCATGAATGGTTTGAACAGACCGAAAAGGCTGCCCATTACCCCTTTCCACTCCTTGCCGAAGCCGGTACGTACCACACCGGGATGCAGCGCATTGGACGTAATGCCGGCATCTGCCAGCCGCTCAGCCAGCGCATTGCTGAGGTATATGTTGCACAGCTTGGCATTGGCATATGCCTGCCAGCTGGAGTATTTCTGTTCGAAATGCAGGTTGTTGAAGTGTAGGCGACCAGCCCGGTGTGCCTCGGAACTCACATGGATGATACGGGCGCTGTCTGCAGCACGCAACAAGGGCAGCAGCTGATTGGTGAGGTGGAAATGCCCCAGATGGTTCATAGCAAATGTGTACTCATAGCCATCAGGCGTCAGGCGCCTGTCGGGGATGATGCCGCCGGCATTGTTGATCAGCAGATCCACCTTGTCGGCCATGTAGGCCACCCGTTCTGCCGCCTGTTGTACGGATAGTATATGCGAGGTGTCGCAGGGTATGACATGCACCTCGCCATTGCCGGTCTGCCGGATCAGTTGGTCCTGTACCGCCTTCCCCTTTTCCTCATTGCGTACCAGCATAAGTAGCCGGTAGCCTTCAGCCGCCAGCTTTTGTGCGGTGATGAGTCCTATTCCTGAAGTAGTGCCGGTAATAACTGCTGTGTGCATGATGGTTGATTTATAGCTAAGACCGAATGCCTGTGCCAGGATATTGTTCAGCGACGAATCAGGTGATGGTAAACTTTGTGCCGGGAGTGCCTGATTGTAGGGCCGCAACCCCAATAAATAATAGCGCCCAACGCCCCTGCAATCTGTTGCTGTAGTTAGAAAATAGACAGCAACTCATGCAGGGATTGTATCTCGTAGGTCATTTCTTCTTCATGGGGTAATTTTTCCGGATTGAAATATACCTGCGACCACCCCGCCTTGCGGGCACCGATGATGTCGGCTTCCAGATTGTCGCCTATGTAGATGGACTCTTCTACGGAGGCGCCGGAGGCTGTAAGCGCATACTGAAAGATACGTGGGTCCGGCTTCAGTGCTCCGGCCTTTTCGCTGGTGATGATTTCCCGAAAGTATTGTCCGATTCCCGACACTTTGATCTTGGTAAACTGTACCTCTTCGAAGCCATTGGTAATCAGGTGTAGTGCATATTTTCCCTGCAGGTATTGGAGGGTGTCTGTAGCATGTGGCAACAAGTGTGGTTTGTGGGGACTGCGTGCAACATATTCATCAGCCAGGATGAAGGCAATCTTTTTGTCAGCCACCCCAAAATCAAACAACGTGTACGTAAACCTGTCTACCCGCACTTGTTCCTTACTCATCAGGCCGGCACGGTATTTTGCCCAGCAATAATGATTGTGTTTGTAGTATCGGGTGAGGAAGGTATCTACCGGGCCGGCGCCCATTCCATCCAGGTTCAGCTCTGTATGCAGTTCACGGAGTGTTTCTTCGCTGTTCCGGTTGAAATCCCACAGGGTGTGGTCCAGGTCAAAGAAGATGTGTCGGTAGGGTATCATGCTGTAAAGGTAGGATAAAGCACCTTGCCTGTCGGTCAAGTGAAAGCCTCACCTTTTTTCCTGGCATATTTCCACCAACACACCATTGGTGGATTTGGGATGCAGGAAGCAGATCAGCTTATTGTCAGCACCCTCCTTCGGTTCGTCCATCAGCAGCTGGAAACCATCGGCTTTCAGGCGTTCCATCTCTGCGCGGATATCGTCTACCTCATAGGCAATGTGGTGCATGCCTTCGCCTCTTTTGTCGATATACCTGGCAATGGCCGAGTCGGGTCGCGTAGCCTCCAGCAGCTCTATCTTGGTGTCACCGAGCTGATAAAAGCGGGTAGTCACACCTTCGCTTTCCACGGTCTCGGTTTTGTAGGACTCTTTGCCGAACAGACGGGAAAAGAGAGCTGTGCTGGCAGCAAGATCGCTTACTGCAATACCGATGTGTTCTACCTTTTTAATCATGCTTGCCTGGATTATAGTATAAAAGTACAGGCTTCACGAAGGCCGTGCAATGACAATGGCCACCCCTGAACCATTTTATAGGCGATCCTGTTAAATGGTCAATCGTGGCATTATGTATTTTTGCCTCAATCCTTACAGAGCCCTATGTTACACATCTCAGACAAAGCCAAACAACAGGTAGTCCATTTGCTGGCTAAAGACGGGCTGGACGACTCTTATTTCGTGCGGGTAAGCGTAGTGGCCGGTGGCTGCAGCGGCATGACCTACGAAATGACCTTCGACAATACTTCGCGCCCCGAGGATGAGGTGTTTGAAGACAACGGCATGAAGCTGGTGACGGATCCCCGCAGTGTGCTGTACCTGTTTGGCACCACACTGGAGTTTTCCGATGGGCTGAATGGGAAGGGTTTCTTCTTCAACAATCCGAATGCCGCCCGTACCTGTGGCTGTGGGGAGAGCTTTTCCTTGTAACAAGGCTTACTCCTTGAGCCAATCCTTGAACTCTTTGCGCATCTTCTGCACCTTTGGGGCTATCACATAGCTACAGTACCCTTGATTGGGGTTGTTTTCGAAGTATTGCTGATGGTAATCTTCAGCCTTGTAGTAGTTGGTCAGCGGTTCGATGATGGTAACGATAGGGTTGTCCCATAAGCCGGAGGCGTCTGTTTCTGCTTTCACCCGCTCTGCAATGGCTTTTTGCTCTTCGTTGTGGTAAAAGATAACGCTCCTGTATTGTGTGCCCACATCCGCGCCCTGGCGGTTGAGGGTAGTTGGATCGTGGCTATGGAAAAAAACGGTTACCAGTTGTTCAAAGCTGATAATGGCCGAATCGAAGTAGATACGGGCTACCTCGGCGTGTCCAGTGCGGCCGGTGCATACCTCTCTGTATCCCGGGTTCTTGATGGTGCCACCGGAATAGCCGGCCTCGGCATCAACCACACCCTTTAGCTCTTCAAATACAGCTTCTACGCACCAAAAGCATCCGGCACCAAAGGTGGCTTGTGAGA
>CAYYHM010000080.1:0-9555 GCA_964471795.1 uncultured Chitinophagales bacterium
TGGGCAACATTTTGGCAGAGTTGGATTACCTCCATCAAATGGGCTACACCAGTAGTTTTATCTCCGACGATAACTTCACGGTGTATCGAAGCCGCGCCAAAGAGATCCTGGAGGCTTTGTACCGATGGAACAACAAGATTCCTGATCGGATCCATCGATTTACTACGCAGGTATCGATGGATGTGACGAAAGATGAGGAGCTGCTGCGGATGCTGAATCGAGCCGGATTCACCAGTGTATTCATCGGTATTGAAACACCCAATGCTGACTCGCTGTTGGAAACGAAGAAGTTACAGAACACCCGCATCAACATGGTGGAGGAGCTGAACAAGATCTATGCACAGGGCATTTCCGTGTTTGCCGGTATGATCGTAGGATTCGACCACGACGGGAGGGACATCTTCGAGCGGCAATTCGACTTTGCCATGGATACAGCCATCCCATTCTTCTCACTCAATTTTCTGCTGGCCATGGAAAGTACGCCCTTGTTCAGCCGACTCAAGAAATCGAGTCGCATCAAGGAGGAGCAGGGTCAGCATTATCAGACACAATTTGTTACCAATGTGCACTTTCAGCAGTTGAGTGAGGAGGAGGCTTTCCACGGTATGCGGTGGTTGCTCACACACCTATATGCGCCGGAGCACTACGGGGCACGTCTGATGGATTTGATTGATAGGCTGGGATCGTCTGCTGTTACAGCAGAGGCGGCGGTCACTGCCAGAGCTACAGGGATCACCTATGACTTGTTTCGGCTTTTCCGGAGTCTCAGGAAGATGGGCCCGGGGGAAGAGCAGATGTATAACCGGGTGATGAAGCGCCTCAGGACCAAACCGGAGGCGGCCTCTATCGCCTTCCATTTCCTGTTCCTGTACACACAGGTGAGGTACCTGCTGGACGCTCAGCCGGATGGTCGGCATATGTATGTGCTGGAAATGCTTGCCAAGCCGGTATTCGCATCCTAAACCCGGCATGCGGGGATCAATCTACCTTCGAAATCGAGGTTATCTCTATGATCGGCCCTACCATGCAAGCAGATAAGTTGTTCTTGAGCTCAATGAATTCCACACAATACTCAGCACCTTCTTCCAGGGAGATAGTGAAGTCACTGAGGTTTACCGGCTCGTACCGCTGATTGTTGTCAGTTAATACCCAGCCACACCCATCAAAGCCGGTTAGGTCGGTGGCTGTGAGGATGTCTCCATCACAACCGGGCATCTTGGCTTTATCACACGATGTGTGTACAATAGATAGCAGAATGATAAGGGCAGCAATTGATCTCATAATAAAGTGTTTACCAAAATTACGACGGGATTGGTAAATCAGTTGCCTGCCACGTGGGTCTGTGACACTATTTATAGTCTGCCAAGATTCAGCGTACGCATAAACGGTTACAACATCCGTAGTTACACCTGAATGCCGACTTACTAGTAAGAGCATGTGTAAAATAGGATCGTGTTTACTTGTATCCCATCGAGTTGGTTGTTACATTTGCCATGCATCAAGAACTCGACAGAGTGCCAACCGAGCTAACTCGGCCACGGTGGCAAAACGATGCGGACATTCTTTCGTCAAAAACATCGAGTATGAATAACTACACTACATCTGCTTTATTGGAGCGCATCGCCAACCTCAGTGAGACTGGGTTGACTTGTTTATCCTCTTCACTGGCATTCGGTTTTGCCATTGCCGAACTGCGAAATCGGGGCGTAGCCATTGACCGCCAACTATTCTGGCAACATGCCAGCTGCAACCGACCTAACCGGTCCGGGCAAGACACGCCTGGAGGCATCTTGCTGGAGCTGGCCTCTTTGGGAGAAAATCCTGCCGGATGGTTTGACTTCGACAGGTTCCTTGACCTGTATCGACTAGGAAGTAAATTGGGAATCAGGGTACACCCGTTTCTATTCTGGAAGAGCACAGATCAGGGATTTGTTAGTAACAAGGCATAGGTATTACTGCTTTGCTATAAAAAGACTGGGTTTACTTTTTGCGGTGCCAGCGGTCGTTTACCGTAATGGCCTAATAGTACGATCTATTGTTTAGGTGTACCGATGAGGTACAGAATCTTTGATGGTCCGGATCGCACTTTACCTACTTCCCAGTTGTAGCGATCAGAACCGGAAACCCGGGCGCATAAGTTATTCATTTCCCGTAGCGAGTAGGTGCGAAGGGATGATATAATGCCATCCCACCATACAAAGAGCGGAACAACCGGGAGAAGGTAGGTGAATAATAATCTGCCCCATTTGAATGGGCGGATAAATGGCGTGGTCAGTAATACGGTAATCGGCGAAAAAAACATGGCCAGCAAACTGGGGAAACTGCGTTCCTGGCCTTCGAGAATGGCGATTGGAGCGTGTGTGTCAACAGCATTCTGTAAGATCTGCAATGCATCCGAAGGCCGGAAATGATGAAATGATAAAAATTGCGTTCGCAGGCCGGTCAATTCCGGTGGCACCTGTCGGGCATCAACCGGATCAGCTACATATGAAAAGTTGTCGGATTGTTGCATGGTGTACCTAAAGGCAGGAATGTTCGGGAAGTAGTCCGTCAGAATGATTTTTACATCAGGCAATACATTGCTCAATGCAGTATTGAGACCTAAAAGGCCGCCACCTCCACCGGATCCAAGGTCTATGATGGTATGGGTATTGCATTGCAGCAATGTTTGCTTCAATTTGGGAACAATCGGCTTAAACATGCCCGTCTTGTTCGACAAGAACTGCAAGAAATCCGTACCATAATTCCGCAGGAAGTTCGGGAACCACCTTTGATCCTCGAACTCGAATAAGTGAATCCTTCCTATAGTAAATATGTTAAGTTCCATGAAAGTATGTATTCTGATTTAATTGCCAAAACCAAACGAAACTTATGTCAGTGATCATTGGTACGGTGTGTGCAACTACTGACTGTGCTGAGGATTGTCTTTCAGGGTGATGGCAACAATTGTCTATTGGTTACAGGCACAAAGTGCTTTATTCATGAGGATCATTATTGCTGCATGCGTGCTAAGGCAGTACTACATCGAAAGGTAGTACAGCAATCTAAGTTCTGAGGCATGTTCCGCAGGAGTTTGCTCTTGGTTAGCGGGATAGTTTTATTGAAAGGCGCGTTCTGAGAGGTTAGATTCTTGTTCGCTGAATATGAAAAATCTGATTACTCCATTTTGACTGTTTATCCACTGTATCGAGGTTGACTCTTGGTCTAAATCATTCGGATTCCATTGATTTTCAATCCACAGAGGTTGTTCAAAAAAAAGGTACCCTCACTCGTCAGTTAATGAAATAGGTTTTACCTTTGTCGCACTTATCAAAAAAGGTGAAAACAGTATTGACATGAGCTCAACTATGTCGCAAAACAAACACCTGCAAAAAGCTTTCTTCATCCTGCTGACCCTCCTGGTAGCTCCTGCTGTCTCGTTCGGACAAAGCAGTGAGGGCGGTGAACTTTTTGCCAGTAATATGGAGTACATCCTGATTGGATTGCTTGTACTGATTCTTACGATTTTGCTGTTCGGCATCCTTACTTTCGGGAACCGACTGGTTAAGGTATCCGTTAAAGACCTGGCATTGGAGTCCGGCGCAGCAGAAGAAGACTTACAGGGTAAATTCAAGTTATCTCCCTCTTTGTTGCCTGCAGGCCAAAGAAGTACGTACAAGGTGCACAAGTTGGCACAGGGTTTCGATATTACCATCAAGGGCAAGGCGCCGCTACAGGTAAACAGTGCGTTTTCCGGTAAGACTTATGCCATGAAGCCCGGTGATTTCATGGGATTGTCACCCATCCCTAAGCTGATGATTGAAGAGGGTCAGGAGGTGAAAGCCGGAGACCCTGTATTCTATGATAAGAAGCGTCCTGACATCATCTACACGGCTCCAATGTCCGGACAGTTTGTCGAGTTGCGCAGAGGTGCTCAGCGCAGGATCGATGAGTTGGTTTTTCTGGCTGATGCACAGATAAAATACAAGGATTTCGGCAAGGCCGATCCCAATACGTTGAGCCGCGAAGAAGTGCGCGCCCGCCTGTTGGAAAGTGGCGCCTGGCCGTTGCTGCGTCAGCGACCGTTCAATGTCGTACCTGATGCTGATGCTACACCGAAGATGGTGTACATCAGTTGTTTTAATACTGCTCCGTTGGCTATAGACTATGACTTTGCCATAGCAGGTCAGGGAGATGCGTTCCAGGCTGGCATCGATGCGCTGAACCGTATGACTGACGGCGGTGTGCATCTAGGTATGAATGCACAGGCAAGGCATTCGGCCGTATTTACGCATGCCAATAACGTAACGCATCACTGGTTCAGTGGTCCACATCCTGCCGGTAATGCAGGTGTGCAGATTCATCATGTAAGCCCTATCAATAAAGGTGAAACCGTTTGGGTGCTGCGTCCACAGGAAGTGGCCATCATCGGTCGTTTGTTCACAGAAGGCCACTTCAATACACAAAAGTTGATAGCTGTGGTGGGTTCGGAAGTCAAGAAGCCGACTTATGTGAAGACGCAGATTGGCGTAAATGTAGAGCCACTGTTGGCCAATAATCTGGAGTCCGACCACGTGCGCGTTATTTCCGGTGATGTACTTACTGGAACTAAGATTGCACAGAACGGATTCCTCGGTTTTTACGATGAAGCGATAACAGTTATTGCAGAAGGTGATCAATACGAGGCATTCGGTTGGTTGCTGCCAAGCTACCCGAGGCCGTCTGTATCGCCTACATTCTTGTCACACTTCTTCCAGGGTGAAGAGTTGCGTGTGAACACCAATCAGCATGGGGAAGAGCGTCCGTTCGTGGTTACAGGCCTTTACGAGGAGCTGTTGCCTATGGATATCTACCTGATGCAACTGTTGAAGGCCATCATGGTGGAAGACTTCGAACAAATGGAGGGTCTGGGAATTTATGAAGTAGTGGAAGAAGATATAGCTATCTGTGAATTCGCTTGTCCATCCAAGACCCACATGCAAGAAGTGTTACGGAAAGGATTGGATTTAGTTAGAGCTGAAGGTTAATTGCCCAATAAACCGCAAAAAGTATGCAGTTTCTCAGGAATTTATTCGACAAGTTGGAGCCGAAAGTGCAGAAGAACAAGTACCTGCACACTACGTATGATGCATTCCACACGTTTGCATTTGCTCCCAAGCATGTAACCCATTCAGGTGCACACCTGCGCGATGGCATGGATATCAAGCGTACGATGGTACACGTGGTATTGGCTATGCAGTTTTGTCTGGTGATCGGTGCTTTCAATATTGGCCATTGGCACTATGCTGCCTTCGGTGAATATGTGGAGCTATGGCAAGGTATACTGCCGAAGATATTGTTCGGTGTTATCCAGATGCTGCCTATCATCATCGTATCGCACGTGGTAGGTCTGGGTATCGAGTTCATGTTTGCTGCCTGGCGCGGACACTCTGTGGAAGAGGGCTTCCTGGTAACGGGGATTCTTATTCCACTCATCATGCCTCCAGATATTCCATTGTGGATGGTAGCGCTGGCTACGGCATTTGCGGTAATTATTGCGAAAGAAGCGTTTGGGGGTACAGGGCAAAACATCCTGAACATTGCACTCACCACCCGTGTGTTCATCTTCTTTGCTTACCCTACTTACATTTCTGGGGAAACACCCTGGATTACCTGGGATACCAATTTCATTCACCGCATCTTCGGACTTGGTGCTTCGGCACCTGAACTGGGAAGCGCCAGCCCGTACATTGCACAGGGCTTCACTGGCGCTACTCCGCTGGGACTCGGTGCCACCGGCTATGAGGTGGGCGATACTACCCTCAAAGGAATCGATGCCATCACCCACCACTACTCCTTCTGGGAGATATTGGTAGGTTTCATTCCCGGATCCATCGGCGAAACATCGGCTGTAGCCATCCTGCTGGGTATAGGTTTTCTGGCCTTCACCAAGATCGCCAGCTGGCGTATCATGTTGTCCATGTTCACCGGTGCTCTGCTCACAGCGTTGCTTTTCAACATTCTGGGTGGGTCACCTTTCATGGAGGTGCCATGGTATTATCACCTGGCCATGGGTAGCTTCTTCTTTGCCATGGCATTCATGGCCACTGACCCGGTAACTGCTGCCCAAACGAACACTGGTAAGATCATCTATGGTTTCCTGATTGGTGTTGTTGGTATGATCGTGCGTGTGTTGAACCCAGCTTATCCAGAAGGTTGGATGCTGGCCATCCTCTTCATGAACGTAATGGCACCTGCCATCGATCACTTTGTCATTCAACAGAACATCTCAAAACGTTTGGCTCGTGGATAAGAATAGCAACGCATATATATTGATATACGCAGCTGCCCTTACGATAATCGTAGCTGTGGTGTTGGCCTTGATCTCTGAATCACTGAAAGCCCCACAGCAGGCAAATCAGCTGTTGGCGAAGAAAGTGGATATCCTGAAGAGCGTAGGCCGCGATACAGTAGCCAACCCGGAAGCCTACTTCGAGGAGCGGATCTCCGGCGTTGTGCTCAATGCATCCGGTGAAGTGCAGGAAGGCGTCAACCCTATTGATATCGATCTGAAAGCACAGCGCAAATTGTCGGAGTCTGATCAGTTGTTCCCGCTTTTCGTGTTTACCGGTGAGGACAACACCAAGAAATTCATCATCCCCATGCGTGGCGGTGGATTGTGGGGTGCTATCTGGGGTTACATAGCCATCAATGATGATTTCCAGACTGTAGCCGGTGTATCTTTCGATCACGAATCGGAAACGCCCGGCCTGGGTGCTGAAATCAAGACCGATTGGTTTCAGACCTCCTTTGTCGGCAAATCTATTTACGACAAAAAAGGGTCTTTCGTAGGAATCACTGTAAAGAAAGGTGAAATGAAGAGCCCGGAGAACCAAGTAATGTCTATCTCTGGAGCTACCATCACAGGTGATGGCGTAACGGCAATGATTACCAATGATGTGTCCAAGTACCTTGGATACTTTGCAACCCAACAATAAATAGACAAAACGACCTGATCATGAGCCAAGTCGAAGAAATGATACAACCAAAAGAAGGTCTTCTATCTCGGAAGAACCGGAAGTTGCTGACAGACCCGCTGAACGACAACAACCCGATAACCGTGCAGGTGTTGGGTATTTGTTCTGCACTGGCAGTAACTACACAGGTGAAGCCGGCACTGGTTATGTCCATCTCGGTAATCTTTGTAACTGCCTTTTCCAACCTGATTATCTCCTTGATGCGGAAATCCATCCCCTCAAAGATCAGGATGATTGTTCAGTTGACGGTGATTGCCATGCTGGTAACCATCGTAGACCAGTTTCTGCAGGCTTTTAGTTATTCTGTGTACAAACAGCTGACTGTGTTCATCGGATTGATCATCACCAACTGTATCGTGATGGGTCGACTGGAGGCATATGCCATGGCCAACAAGCCCTGGCAGTCATTCCTGGATGGTATCGGAAACGGACTGGGGTATGGCGCTATCCTGATTCTGGTAGCAGTCTTCCGTGAACTCTTCGGTAGCGGCACCCTCTTGGGTAACAAGATCATCCCGCAGGCATTCTATGACATGGGATATGTAAACAATGGCGTGATGCTCACACCGGCAGCAGCCATGTTCCTGATTGCCATTTTTATCTGGATACAGCGTGGTAAGAACCGCAAATTGATCGACATTTCCTGATCCCAAAAGCAACTTTTGACATGGAATATTTGAACCTGTTCATCAAATCGGCCTTCATCGAAAACATGGTGTTGGCTTACTTCCTCGGGATGTGCTCCTATCTGGCTGTATCCAAGTCTGTGAAGACAGCAGTGGGTCTGGGCGCAGCTGTAATCTTCGTGTTGGGTATCACACTGCCCATCAACTGGCTTATTGAAAACATGCTGCTTAGCCCGAAGGGTGTTTTTGGTGTAGACCTTACTTTCCTCAAGTTCATCATCTTCATTGCTGTTATTGCATCTATGGTACAGCTGGTAGAGATGGTGGTGGAGAAGTTCTTCCCGCCGTTGTATACAGCGCTGGGTATCTTCCTTCCTTTGATCACGGTAAACTGTGCGATCCTTGGTGGTGCTCTTTTCATGAGTACCCGCGAGTACGCTTTTGGTGAATCGGTGGTATATGGATTGGGTGCCGGCTTTGGCTGGTTCCTGGCCATCGTTGCCATCGCAGCCATCCGTGAAAAGATCCGCTATTCCAAGATTCCCGCTCCTTTGCGTGGTTTGGGTATGGCATTCATCCTCACCGGACTCATGGGCATCGCCTTCATGAGTTTCATGGGCATCAAACTCTAATCGCTAAAAATCGATAAGCATGATTATCCTTGCGGTAAATGTGTCGGTAGTAATCTTCGCTACCATTGCTTTCATCCTGGTAATTCTTTTGCTCAGTGGCCTCCTGCTGTATGCCAAGGCCAAACTGGTGCCATCAGGTGATGTAAACATCATCATCAATGGCGAAGAGGAAAATCCGGTAAAGACAACACCCGGAAGCAGCCTGCTCAATACGCTGTCTACACAGAACATATTCCTGCCATCAGCTTGTGGTGGCGGTGGAACTTGTGCCATGTGTAAGTGCCAAGTGCTTGAAGGTGGTGGAGATATCCTTCCTACAGAAATGGGATACTTCACACGTGCTGAGGTAGCTGAAAAATGGCGCCTCGCCTGTCAGGTAAAGGTTCGTCAGGACATGAAGATCAAGGTGCCTGAAGAAGTATTCGGCATCAAGAAGTGGGAGTGTGAGGTGGTAAGCAACGACAACGTAGCCACCTACATCAAGGAGTTTGTGGTGAGACTGCCGGAAGGGGAGCACCTCGACTTCGAATCCGGTGGTTACATTCAGATTGATGTGCCTGCCACCCGCGTAAAGTTCAAGGACATGATCATCGACGAGCGCTTCCGCGATGACTGGAACAAGTACAACATGTGGGATCTGGAGATGGTGAACGAAGAGCCTATCTTCCGCGCCTACTCCATGGCCAACCACCCTGCGGAAGGTAACATCATCAAGTTGAACATCCGTATCGCTACGCCGCCATGGGATCGCTCCAAGAACAAATTTATGGATGTGAACCCCGGTATTTGTTCCAGCTATGTGTTCAGCAGAAAAGCCGGTGATAAGGTAACCATATCCGGTCCCTATGGCGAGTTCTTCATCAAGCCTACTCAGAAAGAGATGTTATACATCGGTGGTGGTGCAGGTATGGCACCATTGCGTAGTCATATCTTCCATTTGTTCCACACAATGAAAACAGACAGGAAGGTGTCTTACTGGTATGGTGGACGTTCTCTGCGGGAGTTGTTCTACACCGATGAGTTCCGTGCCATTGAAAAGGACTTCCCTAACTTCTCCTACCACATTGCGTTAAGTGAACCACTGCCGGAAGACAACTGGACAGGACTCAAAGGTTTCATCCACAACGCTGTGTTGGAGAACTACCTTAAGAATCACCCTGAGCCGGAAGAAATCGAATACTACCTGTGTGGACCTCCACAAATGCTGGACGCCGTGCAGAAGATGCTTAGTGATCTGGGTGTGCCACAAGAAAACATTGCATTCGACGACTTCGGTATCTAAAACATAAGCCCACTTCGGTG
>CAYYHM010000081.1:0-9500 GCA_964471795.1 uncultured Chitinophagales bacterium
TGGGCAACATTTTGGCAGAGTTGGATTACCTCCATCAAATGGGCTACACCAGTAGCTTTATCTCCGACGATAACTTCACGGTGTATCGCAGCCGCGCCAAAGAGATCCTGGAGGCTTTGTACCGATGGAACAACAAGATTCCTTATCGGATCCATCGATTTACTACACAAGTATCGATGGACGTGACGAAAGATGAGGAGCTGCTGCGGATGCTGAATCGAGCCGGTTTCACCAGTGTATTCATCGGTATTGAAACACCCAATGCTGACTCCCTGTTGGAAACCAAGAAGTTACAGAACACCCGCATCAACATGGTGGAGGAGCTGAACAAGATCTATGCACAGGGCATTTCCGTGTTTGCCGGTATGATCGTAGGATTCGACCACGACGGGAGGGACATCTTCGAGCGGCAATTCGACTTTGCCATGGATACAGCCATCCCATTCTTCTCACTCAATTTTCTGCTGGCCATGGAAAGTACGCCCTTGTTCAGCCGACTCAAGAAATCGAGTCGCATCAAGGAGGAGCAGGGTCAGCATTATCAGACACAATTTGTTACCAATGTGCACTTTCAGCAGTTGAGTGAGGAGGAGGCTTTCCACGGTATGCGGTGGTTGCTCACACACCTATATGCGCCGGAGCACTACGGGGCACGTCTGATGGATTTGATTGATAGGCTGGGATCGTCTGCTGTTACAGCAGAGGCGGCGGTCACTGCCAGAGCTACAGGGATCACCTATGACTTGTTTCGGCTTTTCCGGAGTCTCAGGAAGATGGGCCCGGGGGAAGAGCAGATGTATAACCGGGTGATGAAGCGCCTCAGGACCAAACCGGAGGCGGCCTCTATCGCCTTCCATTTCCTGTTTCTGTACACACAGGTGCGGTATCTGCTGGATGCTCAACCCGATGGTCGGCATATGTATGTCCCTGCCATGCTGTCGAAGCCGGTTTTCATGTAGCTGTAAAAGAGCCTGAACGGTTGATTAGTCAATAATGGTGATGACTATTCTGATCTCATTTATTCTCTAATAATCTTGACATTCAGCCCCTTAGCATCACCAACACTCAAAAAGTAAATGCCTCTCGGTAAATCGATTATTTCGATTACCGTTTGTGTAGAAGCTATATTGCCTGATAAAACCGGCCTGCCCATTTTGTCAAATAATGTGTAGCGCTCGCCTAAAAGTCCTGCTTCAGCATTCAGGCAAACCACACCATTATTAGGGTTTGGGTATACAGTTAAATCTGATCTGCCTTCCCGGTAAGTAAATGTTGATGATTGAACTGTATTAGAAGTAGTGAAACAAGTATCGCCAGTAAGTATGTCTACCTCCAAAACATAATGAGGAAAGAAGCAACCTACTCCCTGGCTAATCCATGCGTCACAATAACTATATGGATATCTTTCCCCTGCAACGGCCGGGGTTCCGACAGCCATAAACTTAATGCTGCAAAAACTTGCATTCAATTGAGGAACTGGTCCGGCATAACTCAACTTGATTACTTCGCAAGGTTCACCGTATTGTATGCAAGGGGTAGTGGTAACTGGTACGATAAGCATAGAGTCTCTCAACCGAAGGATTTCTGTTTTTCCGTTATGAATCAGCTTAAATGAGTCTGTTAATGGAGTTGCTTTATCTATATGAACGTAATAATCAACGCCTGAAACAATTGGGAGTGGAATATGAAATTCAGCCTCTTGTCCACTCAATGAATCACAATAGGCGGTAACTTCAATTTCAAAAGGAAGATCAATTATCACCTGATGAACCGGGTTCCCAACAGTCCAGTTTTGGGAAACGGTTACATTGATAAAACAAAGTCCTATTAAAGTTGGTAGTAATCGTGCATTCATACATCGGGGTTTAGGGTGAAGTAAAGTATCAATCTACCTTGGAAATAGAGGTTATCTCTATGATCGGACCTACCATGCAAGCAGATAAGTTGTTCTTGAGCTCAATGAATTCCACACAATACTCAGCACCTTCTTCCAGGGAGATAGTGAAGTCACTGAGGTTTACCGGCTCGTACCGCTGATTGTTGTCAGTTAATACCCAGCCACACCCATCAAAGCCGGTTAGGTCGGTGGCTGTGAGGATGTCTCCATCACAACCGGGCATCTTGGCTTTATCACACGATGTGTGTACAATAGATAGCAGAATGATAAGGGCAGCAATTGATCTCATAATAAAGTGTTTACCAAAATTACGACGGGATTGGTAAATCAGTTGCCTGCCACGTGGGTCTGTGACACTATTTATAGTCTGCCAAGATTCAGCGTACGCATAAACGGTTACAACATCCGTAGTTACACCTGAATGCCGACTTACTGGTATGAGCCTATGTTACATGGGATAGTTTTTACTTGTATCCCATCGAGTTGGTTGTTACATTTGCAATGCATCAAGAACTCAACTGAGTACCAACCGAGCTCACTCGGCCGCGGTGGTAAAGCGATGCGGACTTTCATTCGTCAAAAACAATGAGTATGATTACCGACACAACAGCATCATTATTGCAACGGATTGCCCGGCTAAGCGAAACAGGGCTCTATTCACTCTCTTCTTCTCTGGCATTCGGTTTTACATGTACTGAATTGCGCAATAGGGGCGTAGACATTGACCGGCAACAATTTTGGCAACAGGCCACCTGCAACCAACCCGATCGATCCGTAGAAGGTACACCCGCAGCCATCTTGCAGGAGCTGGCCTACATGGTAGAAAATCCTGCCGAAGGGTTGGATTTCGACAGGTTCCTTTACCTATATCGACTAGGAAGTAAAGTAGGAATCAAGGTGCACCCGTTTCGCTTCTGGAGCAGGACGGATGATGAGCTTGGCAGGTGATGCAACGGGCTTGCCGCTAGCTGTAAAGACACGGTGATTGATAATTCCGGTGTGGCCTCTGTTTTACAGTAAAACAGGCGACAGGGCCATACAATTGTAGTAAACGATCAGGCACCTGGTAAATAGTAACGGAGGAACTTCATTGCTGTTGCAGGAGGTATGGGAGAAGTATGAAAATGCATGTGGATGATTGCAATCACATACAATCTGGCAAGCAACGCCTCGAAAGACTCCTTGGGTTTACTCCCAATGATAGCGGACGACTGCTTTGCTGAATTATCCACGTTTTTTGAAGATTGTTTTCGTCGAAATCATGCAGAGTCCATTGATTCTCAATCAACAGTTGTTGTTCAAAAAAAAGGTACCCTCACTCGTCAGTTAATGAAATAGGTTTTACCTTTGTCGCACTTATCAAAAAAGGTGAAAACAGTATTGACATGAGCTCAACTATGTCGCAAAACAAACACCTGCAAAAAGCTTTCTTCATCCTGCTGACCCTCCTGGTAGCTCCTGCTGTCTCGTTCGGACAAAGCAGTGAGGGCGGTGAACTTTTTGCCAGTAATATGGAGTACATCCTGATTGGATTGCTTGTACTGATTCTTACGATTTTGCTGTTCGGCATCCTTACTTTCGGGAACCGACTGGTTAAGGTATCTGTAAAAGACCTTGCGTTGGATTCAGGTGCAGCGGAAGAAGATCTGCAGGGTAAGTTCAAGTTGTCACCGGCACTACTTCCGGGTGGTCAGAAGAGTACCTACAAGGTGCACAAGCTGAAGCAGGGTTTCGACATCACCATCAGGGGGAAAGCGCCCTTACAGGTGGACAGCGCCTTTTCCAGCAAGACCTACGCCCTGAAGCCGGGTGATTTCATGGGATTGTCTCCCATCCCAAAACTCCTCATCGAAGAAGGACAGGAAGTGAAAGCCGGCGATCCGATATTTTACGATAAGAAGCGTCCTGAAATTATCTACACAGCTCCAATTTCCGGTCAGTTTGTCGAGTTGCGCAGAGGTGCGCAGCGTAGAATAGATGAGTTGGTGTTTTTGGCTGATGCACAGATAAAATACAAGGATTTCGGCAAGGCCGATCCCAATACGTTGAGCCGCGAAGAAGTGCGCGCCCGCCTGTTGGAAAGTGGCGCCTGGCCGTTGCTGCGTCAGCGACCGTTCAATGTCGTACCTGATGCTGATGCTACACCGAAGATGGTGTACATCAGTTGTTTTAATACTGCTCCGTTGGCTATAGACTATGACTTTGCCATAGCAGGTCAGGGAGATGCGTTCCAGGCTGGCATCGATGCGCTGAACCGTATGACTGACGGCGGTGTGCATCTAGGTATGAATGCACAGGCAAGGCATTCGGCCGTATTTACGCATGCCAATAACGTAACGCATCACTGGTTCAGTGGTCCACATCCTGCCGGTAATGCAGGTGTGCAAATTCACCACATCAGCCCAATCAACAAAGGAGAAACCGTTTGGGTGCTGCGTCCACAGGAAGTAGCCATCATCGGTCGTTTGTTCACAGAAGGCCACTTCAACACACAAAAGTTGGTAGCTGTGGTGGGTTCGGAAGTCAAGAAGCCGACTTATGTGAAAACGCAGATTGGCGTAAACGTAGAGCCACTGTTGGCCAATAATCTGGAGTCCGACCACGTGCGCGTCATTTCCGGTGATGTACTTACAGGAACCAAGATTGCACAGAACGGATTCCTCGGTTTTTACGATGAAGCGATAACAGTTATTGCAGAAGGTGATCAATACGAGGCATTCGGTTGGTTGCTGCCAAGCTACCCGAGGCCGTCTGTATCGCCTACATTCTTGTCACACTTCTTCCAGGGTGAAGAGTTGCGTGTGAACACCAATCAGCATGGGGAAGAGCGTCCGTTCGTGGTTACAGGCCTTTACGAGGAGCTGTTGCCTATGGATATCTACCTGATGCAACTGTTGAAGGCCATCATGGTGGAAGACTTCGAACAAATGGAGGGTCTGGGAATTTATGAAGTAGTGGAAGAAGATATAGCTATCTGTGAATTCGCTTGTCCATCCAAGACCCACATGCAAGAAGTGTTACGGAAAGGATTGGATTTAGTTAGAGCTGAAGGTTAATTGCCCAATAAACCGCAAAAAGTATGCAGTTTCTCAGGAATTTATTCGACAAGTTGGAGCCGAAAGTGCAGAAGAACAAGTACCTGCACACTACGTATGATGCATTCCACACGTTTGCATTTGCTCCCAAGCATGTAACCCATTCAGGTGCACACCTGCGCGATGGCATGGATATCAAGCGTACGATGGTACACGTGGTATTGGCTATGCAGTTTTGTCTGGTGATCGGTGCTTTCAATATTGGCCATTGGCACTATGCTGCCTTCGGTGAATATGTGGAGCTATGGCAAGGTATACTGCCGAAGATATTGTTCGGTGTTATCCAGATGCTGCCTATCATCATCGTATCGCACGTGGTAGGTCTGGGTATCGAGTTCATGTTTGCTGCCTGGCGCGGACACTCTGTGGAAGAGGGCTTCCTGGTAACGGGGATTCTTATTCCACTCATCATGCCTCCAGATATTCCATTGTGGATGGTAGCGCTGGCTACGGCATTTGCGGTAATTATTGCGAAAGAAGCGTTTGGGGGTACAGGGCAAAACATCCTGAACATTGCACTCACCACCCGTGTGTTCATCTTCTTTGCTTACCCTACTTACATTTCTGGGGAAACACCCTGGATTACCTGGGATACCAATTTCATTCACCGCATCTTCGGACTTGGTGCTTCGGCACCTGAACTGGGAAGCGCCAGCCCGTACATTGCACAGGGCTTCACTGGCGCTACTCCGCTGGGACTCGGTGCCACCGGCTATGAGGTGGGCGATACTACCCTCAAAGGAATCGATGCCATCACCCACCACTACTCCTTCTGGGAGATATTGGTAGGTTTCATTCCCGGATCCATCGGCGAAACATCGGCTGTAGCCATCCTGCTGGGTATAGGTTTTCTGGCCTTCACCAAGATCGCCAGCTGGCGTATCATGTTGTCCATGTTCACCGGTGCTCTGCTCACAGCGTTGCTTTTCAACATTCTGGGTGGGTCACCTTTCATGGAGGTGCCATGGTATTATCACCTGGCCATGGGTAGCTTCTTCTTTGCCATGGCATTCATGGCCACTGACCCGGTAACTGCTGCCCAAACGAACACTGGTAAGATCATCTATGGTTTCCTGATTGGTGTTGTTGGTATGATCGTGCGTGTGTTGAACCCAGCTTATCCAGAAGGTTGGATGCTGGCCATCCTCTTCATGAACGTAATGGCACCTGCCATCGATCACTTTGTCATTCAACAGAACATCTCAAAACGTTTGGCTCGTGGATAAGAATAGCAACGCATATATATTGATATACGCAGCTGCCCTTACGATAATCGTAGCTGTGGTGTTGGCCTTGATCTCTGAATCACTGAAAGGCCCACAGCAGGCCAATCAGCTGCTGGCGAAGAAAGTAGATATCCTGAAGAGCGTAGGCCGCGATACAGTAGATAATCCGGAAGCGTATTTCTCAGAACGTATTGCCGGGGTAGTACTCAACGCAGCCGGCGAGGTACAGGAAGGAGTTAATCCAATCGACATCGACCTGAAAGCACAGCGTAAATTGGCTGAAGCAGATCAGTTGTTCCCGCTCTTTGTTTTCACAGGTGAGGACAACGCCAAGAAATTCATCATCCCTATGCGCGGTGGTGGATTGTGGGGTGCTATCTGGGGCTACATAGCCATCAATGATGATTTCCAGACCGTAGCCGGTGTATCTTTTGATCACGAATCGGAAACGCCGGGCCTGGGTGCTGAAATTAAAACAGCTAAGTTTCAGGATTCATTTGTGGGCAAATCAATCATGGATAACAAAGGAGAATTCGTAGGAATTACGGTTAAAAAAGGAGAACTCAAAAACCCTAACAATCAGGTGATGTCGATTTCCGGAGCTACAATAACCGGAGATGGAGTTACTGCCATGATCAGAAATGATGTCTCCAAATACCTTACCTACTTTTCAACCCAACAATAACTACTAAACGACCTGATTATGAGCCAAGTCGAAGAAATGATACAGCCGAAGGAAGGGCTTTTGTCCCGCAAGAACCGGAAGTTGTTGACCGACCCATTGAACGACAACAACCCGATTACGGTGCAGGTGTTGGGTATTTGTTCTGCACTGGCTGTAACCACGCAGGTGAAGCCGGCTCTTGTTATGGCAATCTCGGTTACGTTGGTGACTGCGTTCTCCAACCTTTTCATCTCTATGATGAGAAAGTCGATACCGTCGAAAATCAGAATGATTGTTCAGTTGACGGTGATTGCCATGCTGGTAACCATCGTAGACCAGTTCCTGCAGGCTTTCAGTTATTCTGTGTACAAACAGCTGACGGTATTTATCGGACTAATCATCACCAACTGTATCGTGATGGGTCGACTGGAGGCATATGCCATGGCCAACAAGCCCTGGCAGTCATTCCTGGATGGTATCGGAAACGGACTGGGGTATGGCGCTATCCTGATTCTGGTAGCAGTCTTCCGTGAACTCTTCGGTAGCGGCACCCTCTTGGGTAACAAGATCATCCCGCAGGCATTCTATGACATGGGATATGTAAACAATGGCGTGATGCTCACACCGGCAGCAGCCATGTTCCTGATTGCCATTTTTATCTGGATACAGCGTGGTAAGAACCGCAAATTGATCGACATTTCCTGATCCCAAAAGCAACTTTTGACATGGAATATTTGAACCTGTTCATCAAATCGGCCTTCATCGAAAACATGGTGTTGGCTTACTTCCTCGGGATGTGCTCCTATCTGGCTGTATCCAAGTCTGTGAAGACAGCAGTGGGTCTGGGCGCAGCTGTAATCTTCGTGTTGGGTATCACACTGCCCATCAACTGGCTTATTGAAAACATGCTGCTTAGCCCGAAGGGTGTTTTTGGTGTAGACCTTACTTTCCTCAAGTTCATCATCTTCATTGCTGTTATTGCATCTATGGTACAGCTGGTAGAGATGGTGGTGGAGAAGTTCTTCCCGCCGTTGTATACAGCGCTGGGTATCTTCCTTCCTTTGATCACGGTAAACTGTGCGATCCTTGGTGGTGCTCTTTTCATGAGTACCCGCGAGTACGCTTTTGGTGAATCGGTGGTATATGGATTGGGTGCCGGCTTTGGCTGGTTCCTGGCCATCGTTGCCATCGCAGCCATCCGTGAAAAGATCCGCTATTCCAAGATTCCCGCTCCTTTGCGTGGTTTGGGTATGGCATTCATCCTCACCGGACTCATGGGCATCGCCTTCATGAGTTTCATGGGCATCAAACTCTAATCGCTAAAAATCGATAAGCATGATTATCCTTGCGGTAAATGTGTCGGTAGTAATCTTCGCTACCATTGCTTTCATCCTGGTAATCCTTTTGCTCAGTGGCCTCCTGCTGTATGCCAAGGCCAAACTGGTGCCATCCGGTGATGTCAACATCATCATCAACGGCGAAGAGGAAAATCCGGTAAAGGCATCGCCCGGAAGCAGCCTGCTCAGTACGCTGTCTACGCAGAACATATTCCTGCCCTCTGCATGTGGCGGCGGTGGAACTTGTGCCATGTGTAAGTGCCAGGTGCTTGAAGGTGGTGGAGATATCCTGCCTACAGAGATGGGATACTTCACCCGTGCTGAAGTGGCAGAAAAATGGCGTCTCGCCTGTCAGGTAAAGGTTCGTCAGGACATGAAGATCAAGGTGCCTGAAGAAGTATTCGGCATCAAGAAGTGGGAGTGTGAGGTGGTAAGCAACGACAACGTAGCCACCTACATCAAGGAGTTTGTGGTGAGACTGCCGGAAGGGGAGCACCTCGACTTCGAATCCGGTGGTTACATTCAGATTGATGTGCCTGCCACCCGCGTAAAGTTCAAGGACATGATCATCGACGAGCGCTTCCGCGATGACTGGAACAAGTACAACATGTGGGATCTGGAGATGGTGAACGAAGAGCCTATCTTCCGCGCCTACTCCATGGCCAACCACCCTGCGGAAGGTAACATCATCAAGTTGAACATCCGTATCGCTACGCCGCCATGGGATCGCTCCAAGAACAAATTTATGGATGTGAACCCCGGTATTTGTTCCAGCTATGTGTTCAGCAGAAAAGCCGGTGATAAGGTAACCATATCCGGTCCCTATGGCGAGTTCTTCATCAAGCCTACTCAGAAAGAGATGTTATACATCGGTGGTGGTGCAGGTATGGCACCATTGCGTAGTCATATCTTCCATTTGTTCCACACGATGAAGACAGACAGGAAGGTGTCTTACTGGTATGGTGGCCGTTCTCTGCGGGAGCTGTTCTACACCGATGAGTTCCGTGCCATCGAGAAGGACTTTCCTAACTTCTCCTACCACATTGCGTTGAGTGAACCACTGCCGGAAGACAACTGGACAGGACTCAAGGGTTTCATCCACAACGCTGTGTTGGAGAACTACCTCAAGAATCACCCTGAGCCGGAAGAAATCGAGTACTATCTGTGTGGACCTCCACAAATGTTGGATGCCGTGCAGAAGATGCTTAGTGATCTGGGTGTGCCAGAAGAAAACATTGCATTCGACGACTTCGGTATCTAAAACATAAGCCCACTTCGGTG
>CAYYHM010000082.1:0-9485 GCA_964471795.1 uncultured Chitinophagales bacterium
CTCAACCGACGTAAGCTGTGACTTGAACCATCACTCGACCAAGCAGCCTCCTAACATACCATTAACCGATTGCAATTCTATTCATGCTTCAAGCAATGCAGCGTATTAGGTTGCTTTCAACCGCTTCATCATCCCGCAGGATATTGACATCTTCCTCCTCGAATAAACATTGAAGAACTTCAAGTGCTCTAATGGCAAAATCTACTTGCCTACACGGATTCCTTATGCTTAGCGTAAATAAGCTGGCATACTTTATCCATCGCTTTAAACAGCGAGATATCAAAATCAGATGCTTTTGTAATGCTGGTTAAGGTTATCACAGCATTGTAAAGAATTTCGTTGTCGTTTCGACTAACACGTTCAATGAAATTCACTTGTTTACTGCCCTTAGGTGATTCAGAAACGATTACTTCTTCAGTGTGTACGTCTACAGCAAATAGAAAATTGGTTTTCATTTCCCGGGATGTTAAGTTTTGTCATTGATGATGATGACATCGTCTATTAGCATTGGTTGTTCTGTTCCTGCACCTTGCCCCTTTCTGGGTAATACCTGTGCATTGTTGAGCCGTAGTGGTTGTACTCCCCCTTGTGGTATTGCCTTCACAACAATTGGTGCCTACTCTTCTATTGTGGATTTTGCAGACACAACTGTTTGATTTGCTTCGGTTACAACTCATGCAGAGCAACTGAATATTCGAGGGGCCATTACCGCCACCACAGGAAAATGGGGTAATGTGGTCATATTCTATGTTCTGGTAACTACCACAGCATTGGCATGCACCTCCATCTCTCGCAAACACGATTTTTTTCGTTGTTTCTGAAACGTATCGGCTTTGCGCAAACCCACAAATGCTTAGTACGAGAAGAAGAAGTAAAAAGAATATTCTCTTCATTAACAATACATTTACAGTTTACATATAAGATCAAACTGGTCAGGCAAAGGATAATCCTGAACAGTAGACATGCGGCGACAAATATCACCCGGAAAATTCACACCAATATATACTTTTGTGACAACAAAAGCCTCCTTAGCTCAGTTGGTAGAGCGGCTCATTCGTAATGAGCAGGTCGCAGGTTCAAGCCCTGTAGGAGGCTCACCCTCCCCAATAAAAAGAAGTTTTACTACAGATTGTCGGTGCTATGCTCCGGCTGGATGGGCTGTGCTTGTGGCTTTACAAATAGAATCTCCTCGGCCAGGTGTTCCATATCAATGAAGCCGTCTGCCTGATCGATGAGTCTGTTGGATGTGGTGCGGCCAAAACCGATCAACTCTACCATAATACCCTTGAATTGAAGGAATTCTACCAACGGCAAAAAGTCACCGTCGCCTGTCACCAATACCACTACATCCAATTTTTCCGACATCTTCACGGCATCGATGGTAATCCCTACATCCCAGTCACCTTTCACTTTACCACCCCAGAATGACTGCAGTTCTTTTTGGCGTACTTCAAAACCGATGTACCGCAATACATCAAAAAACTTACTCTCATCCGCATTGTCGGCACTGATTACATAGGCCATTGCCCGAATAAGCTGACGTTCATTGACAGCCCTGCGTAGTAGTTCCTCGAAATTTACCCTTGCCTGATACAGATTCTTAGCTGAATAATACAAATTCTGCACGTCAACAAAAATGCCGACACGCTGATCACGGTGCTTAATCATTCTTTACCTGTTTTACTTTTCAAAAACCTTTTAAAAACGCTGCAAAGTTACGGAATTGTTATGCCGATTTATAATATGTCAATCATCCTATTGTCATAACAGTGCAACGAAAACAATGGTTTCCTACATCTTTGCAAGTGACAAACAGAAACCGCTTTGAAAGAATCAACCAGCGATATGCTTAGGCACTATGTGTGGCCACGACTGAAAGGTGTTGGCATGCTGCGGCTTATCTACCTGTTGCTGGGCTTCCTGATCAGTCTGTTGCTGGCAAATCTGCTGGGTGCTGCTGAATTTGGGCGGTACACGTATGCCTTCAGTCTGATAGCGTTGTTGGCACTGCCGGCAAGCTTAGGATTCGAGCCCTTATTGACCCGGGAGATTGCCCATTACCGGGAAGCAGGTCAGTGGGGATTAGCCCGGCAGTTGATTACGTTTGCCACACAGCGTGTACTGATGGTATCTATTGTCATCATGGTTGTCGGTATTGCTGTATCCCTGTGGTGGCCGGGCGCCGTGGAAGAAGGGTTGCAGTGGCCCATGGTGCTGGCACTACTCAGCTTACCGTTCTATGCTCTTGTTCCTATCCGGCAGGGTGTGCTCACCGGGTTACACCAGACAGTGCTGGCACAATGGCCCGAAAATATCATTCGACCCGGCTTGCTGATTGTTGCCATCGGTATGCTATACCTATGGCTGCCGGCATCGCTCTCTGCTGAAGCTATGGTGGCTGCCAATGGCGCAGCTATGGTATTGGCCTTTGTGGCAGGAGGGTGGCTGCTGTGGCGTCATCTGCCCACTGCATCGCCGATAAGGGTAGCCCCTTTTCAGCAAAAAATATGGCTTCGGCAGGGCATTGCCTTCATGGCGTTGAGTGGCATGCATGTGGTAAACTCTCATGCTGACATCCTGATGATTGGGAGTATGGCCGGTGCAGAGGCTGCCGGTCTTTATCAAGTACCTACCCGTTTGGCCATCTTCGTACAACTGCCGTTTTTCCTCATGGAGATGGTGCTGGCACCATTGATTGCCCGCAGCAAGGCCCGCAGGGAGATGGATAATCTGGTACTGCTGGCCAACAGGCTCACCCGGCTCACCTTACTGGCAACGCTGCCGCTGGCAGCTATTTTCGCCTTCTTCAGGTTTCCTATCCTGGACTGGTTCGGTACGGCATTCTCGGCCGGGCATCAGGTGTTACTTGTACTGTTGGTTGGCGTGTTGATGCATGTAATCATTGGCCCCGTGGGCTACCTCACCACTATGCTCGGTCACGAGCGTAAGGCTACACAGATCATGTCCGTTACTTCTGTGGTAAACCTGGTGCTCAATCTGTGGATGATACCGCGGTATGGAATAGTGGGTGCGGCTATAGCCACTGTGGTAAGTGAAGCTTGCTGGAAGGTGGCACTATGGTGGTTTCTACGTCGCCAGCTACAACTGCGCATTGGCATCTTCAGCCGCTAACCTGCGGGCAAATGTCTGTTCCAGTACGGCTGCAGTCAGCAGCGGGAATATCCTATAGTTCTCCGGCCCTTGTAATCCGTGCATGAGGGTTGACTTATCTGCATGAATGGCTTGGTTGTTCAACCATTTGCTTGGTGCCCCCAGTGTAGGCCACCAGACATCAACCGTACGCAGTAGCCACTCGTTGTTGGGGGTAACAAATCCCAACTTGTCGGTACGGTCGGTAATGTCGGCCGGCAACCATGGTCTGGCAGCCTCGCGAAGCAGGTATTTGGGTATGCCATGATGCATCTTCCAACTGCCGGGTGTCTGCATCAATAATTGCGACAGTGCAGGTGTATCTGCCATCGGTACGCGCGATTCGATGCCAAACCGCATACTGTTTCGGTCTTCGAACTTCAGCAGGTAGCTCAGGTAGCCATCGTAGTATTGTGTTGCCAACAAGGTGTTGAGCGACAGGCTATCCATTCCGAAGTCGCTTGTTCGTTGTTGGGCAAATTGCTGTACTTCTCTGCTGAGGTAGTTCAGATGTGGCGATGCTGCCCGGGCCATCCGCCAGCGCAAGGGTGATGGAAACCACTGCAACCCCTCTGTCTTCATCCACTGTCGGGCGAAGAATCCAAGACCATAGGGCTTTAGCACCCTGATGGCATAGCGGACATTACCCCGCACCAGTGCCTCGCGGGCTGCAGCAACTTGATGGATAGGGTATCCGGCAAACAATTCGTCACCACCCTGACCATCCAACACCACTTTGTAGCCTGCCGAGCGGATGTGGCGCATCAGACTATATTGTGCATAGGTACTGATCGATTGCAAGGGGGTCTCTTGTGTATACACCAAATCTTCAAGATCTGCCAGAAATCCCTCTACGGTTGGCGTATGTGGCATCCAACTGGCACCGACATGTTCACTGAGCTGCTTTGCCCACCGCGACTCATCTTGATGGAATCCGGGAAAGGTAGCCGTGAATGCTGTAATCGGGTCTCCAAACGACTGTTGGAGCAGCGATGTCACCACCGAGCTATCCAGTCCACCACTCAGGCAGGTGGCAACCGGAACATCTGCCTGTGCTCGCAACTGGATGGACTCCGCAAGTGCATGCCTGATCGAGCCAATGCACTCCACCATGTTGCTGCCTTCGGTCTTCCAGCCTGCGACCTTGGGTTGGTGCCATCGTTCAACCGTCAATGCCATGGTTGGCAGGTGAAGCGTAAAGATATGTCCGGGCAGTAGTGCCTGGATGTGCCTGAAAAATCCATCAGGTCGGTTGTCCAGTTGCCGCAGGAAATACCATTCCGCCATGGCCTCATCGCGCCAGGCAAAGGGCACCGGATGATTGCCTACGAGTGCTTTCTGTTCTGACCCAAAGGCAAATACCCCGTTGAGATGGGCGTAATACAGTGGCTTAACGCCGGTGCGGTCACGGGCGCCGAATAGCATCTGTCTGCTTCGGTCATATACCACAAAGGCAAACATGCCATCCAATTTGTCCAGCAGTCTTTCGCCCCACTGACGCCATCCTGCCAGCAGCACCTCGGTATCGGTGCCGGTGCGGAAGTTATGGCCATGCATCCTCAGCTCTTCCCGCAATGTCTTGAAATTATAAATGGCGCCATTGAAGACTACCCACAAGTCGCCCTCTGGTGTACTCATGGGCTGATGACCTGCCGGCGAGGTGTCAAAGATGCTCAAGCGCGCATGTGCCAAGCCCACGGTTGCCTCCTGAAGCCGACAATCGGTGAGTGGGATGGCTGGTATCCATGGTAGCGCGCCCTCTGCGATGGGATTCCCTCCACCTATGACCGTTGAAACACCGTCTGACAGCAGCATGCCGGAGTCATCAGGGCCTCTGTGCCGCAACCGATGCAGGGCACGCAGCAGGAATGACCTGATGACGGGTCCCTGTGGATCGGTAGTGACGATGCCTGCAATGCCACACATAATCAGGCTGCGGATTTTGAAAGTATGGAATGATAGAGGGCCAGCCAGCGGCGCCTCACTGCGTCAGGGCTGTAAATCTGTTGCGCCTTGCTGCTGATAGCAGATCTGTTGAACCGGTCGGAATGTTGCAGCATGTCCGCCATAGCGCAGGTAAGTGCCTCTTCGTCGGCTGCATCAACCAGTATGCCGTCCTCAGGGGATACCATGTCGGCGATTCCGCCTACGCGGGTAGCAATTACCGGCGTTCCGCAGCACAGTGCTTCTGAGATGACCACGGGAGCATTTTCTGCATGGCTAAACAGCACCAATGCGGTGGCTCGTTGCAGGTGCTCAGCTACTTGCGACGGAGACAGACTGCCTGTCCAGATTACTGACTCGCTTATTCGCAGGGAATCGCAAAGAGCCAGGTAGGCAGGGCGGATATCGTGGCCTGCCATTGTGAGCACTGCATCGGGATGTTGCTTCAGCAATGCGGCAAATGCCCGCAACAACCCGCTTATATTTTTCTGGGCATCATTCAAGGTTGATACATGCAACAAACCCGCATTCTTTTTTTCCGGTGCGGGATGAAACAGTGTTGTATCCACCACATTGGGTATGTGTACGGGAGCCTGACTGCAATAGGGAGCCAGGTAAGTGCCAAGCCGGGCGGCATCGGGGGATACGAAGTCGGCATCACGGAACGCCTTAGCGGCCAACTTCATAGGCACACCGGTAAGTTGGTTGTCATCCTCCGGTAGAAAGACAGTCCAGTGTTCCCGGATGCCATAAGGTACTTTGTATCTCCTGGATAGTTGCCTTGCCATCCAGCCCGCAGGCCAGCTGACATGGGCATGGATGAGATCAGGTTTGCCATATTCCCGGATATATTGCCGAAACAACCGCAGATTGGTCTTCCACCAACGCCACTTGTCCAGGTATTTTCCAATCACAGGGATAGGGGAGGGGGTCAGGTAAGTGTAGTTGTATTGAACCCCATTCTCTGTATACACCTCCTTGTCGGGCAGGGCATCGCTGGCGGGTCGCAGGGCGGCATGAATTACAGTTACTGAAACCTCCGGTGCCAATGCCTCTGCCAGCCGTTGCACGAAGATGCCGGGAAAGCGGTTGTAACGCGTAGGAAACCAACTGGAGATGAAAACGACCTGCATGGAACTAGCCTCTCGGCGGTTACCGCAAAGTACGGTATTTCAACCGAATGGAGTTGCCTACTACAATCACGTCGCTGAAAGCCATGGACAAAGCGGCAATCATGGGGCTCAGCAGGCCTACTGCGGCAACCGGTATCGCCAGCACATTGTAGAAGAAGGCCCAAAACAAGTTCTGGCGGATGGTCTGCACGGTCTGTTGGGTGATTTGCAGTGCTTCGGGTATACTGGCTATGTCGCCATGCAGCAGCACGATGCGTGACGAGTCGATGGCGATTTGTGTGGCGTTGCTCAGGCTGATGCCCACATCTGCCTTGGCTAAGGCCGGTGCGTCGTTGATGCCATCTCCCACCATGATGGTTTTGCCTTGTTGCTGATAGCCGTCGATTACAGCCAGTTTCTCGTCAGGCAACTGACCGGCATGTACCTGGTCAATCCCCACCATGTCCGCTACTTCCCGACATTTATTTTCTTTGTCGCCACTCAACAGCACGGGTACAAAACCCCGATGCTTCAGCCATTGGATGGTATCTGCGGCGCCGGGTTTCACCGTATCCTTCAGGTGCAAACTAGCTACCGTTTTGCCGTCTGCAATCAGGTACAGATCCGCCGCCACAGCGCTGTCTGCAGGCAGGAGGCGCGATGAGCCTATCGCTACAGATGTGCCATCGGGGAGAATGCCTTGCATGCCTTGGCCTTTGATTTCACGTACACCCGTTACTGCCAAAGGTGTCACACCCGGCCAGGCTTGCAACAAGGCCTTCGCAATAGGGTGTGATGAATGTTGCTCGAGTCCCATGATTACAGCTTTCCACCGCTCTGCATCACCGGTAAGTACATCCATTTGTATGTCGAATGCACCTGTCGTGAGTGTGCCTGTTTTGTCAAACACTACAAAGCGAGCACCGGCAGTTGCTTCCAAGGTGTCGCCGCCTTTGATGAGTATACCTCGGGAGGCAGCCTTGCCTACACCCACCATAACGGCGGTCGGTGTTGCCAGTCCCATGGCACAAGGGCAGGCAATCACCAGCACGGCCACGGCGTGGATGAGTGATTGTCCGGTAGGCAGATCAAAGGCGAAATGACACAGTAGAAAAGTGAGCAGGGCAATACTGACCACAGCCGGCACGAAAACAGCACTGATCCGGTCCGCCAGCCGCTGTATCGGTGGTTTGGTGTCCTGCGTTTGCTTCACCAGCCGGATAATCTGCTGAAGGGTGGTGTCTTTGTAAGTGGCAGTAACAACCATGCGGAAATGGCCATCCTGCACCAGGGTGCCCCCAATAACCGGTTGGTCAGCCGCCTTATGAACCGGCAGCGACTCACCGGTAATCATGGATTCGTCAATGGATGCCTCTCCGGTGGTTATTTGGCCGTCGATCGGCACCTTGTCGCCCTCATTCACTTGCAGGTGGTCGCCTATGTGCAGCTGCGCTACGGCTACCGTTTCTGACTTCCATTGTCCATTGTCGAGTGGAATCAAACGCTGTGCCGTAGCCGGTTGCAGTTGTGACAGTCGTTGCAGGGCCTTGGTGGTTTGCTTTACCGAACGTTGCTCTATGATGTTGCCTAACAGTACGAGGGAGACAATGGTGGCGGCGGTTTCATAGAACATGAAATCGTGACCTAACCCCAGCAGCGTGCCATACAGGCTGTACCCGAACGCTGAGGTAATACCAATAACGATGAGCACATCCATGTTCGGCACACCGGTCTTTAGGGAGCTCCAGGCACTTCTTCCGAAATGCCACCAGCCTATTGCCATCACCGGTGCAGACATAGCTAGTTGTATCCAGCCATCATGTATCCAGTCAAAGGGTAAAAACATAGCACTCAGCAGCAATGCCGAGAAGGGTAGTGTCATCAGGAAGAGCCATGTCAATCTGTCAAAGGAGCCGCTTTTGGCGGGCGTATCTTCCAGCACTACTTTGTAGCCAAGTGCTTCAATACCCTTTACGATATCCGCCAACGGAAGGTCTTCAGCCGGTGCGAAAGTAGCCTCATGGTTGGTGAAGCTCACATGTACATCATGTAATCCCTTCTTTTCCAGGAACTTCTGCACACCCAAGGCGCAGTTGGTGCAGGTCATACCCTCAATCTGCAGTTGTGATATCTGCGAGCGGATGTTTTCCATGTGCGTACAATTGCTTTGCGGTAACGTACGAGTACGTAACTAATCACCTGCAAAGAAAATTCATCAAGGGCGAAAACCGGTACTGCTTTGTATGTCGATAGGTCAGAAAAACTACAGTGCCGATAAAAAAGAAAGCCACCGAATTAGTTGGTGGCTTTCCGATTGTGACTTACATATCAATTACATCACGTGTAATTTGCCCTTCCACACGGTCATGTGGCCTTCGGCATCTTTCACGGAGATGTACAGGTAATAGTGCCCGGTTGCTGCGGTGGCGGGAATGATGATGTCCTTGCCTTGCGTTGCAATTTCAGTCATGTCCCAGCTGGTGTCAGTACTTCCGGGCAGATCGAATTCAGCCTCGTACAGCTCACCTCCTGCCAGCTTACCACTGCCATGGTCATCATCTTCGGGCTTGATGGCAATCTTGATCTCCTGAATGTCCACATTGTCTGTAACAGTGCCGGACAGCGTGAAGGTAGACCCCTTGGGTGCGTGTACTTCCGTGCCGGTAAAGTCCGGAGCCGTTACGGTAACCACCGGTTGGTCGGGATGCAGGATCAGGAAGTCCAGTTCTGCAAATTCACCTTCGTTGCCGGCGGCATCTAGAACCCGAAGTACCACATGGTAAGGACCTGCAGCTGCGTCAGCAGGGATGTCGATGTCTTTGTGCTCTGTGGACTGCTTGCCATTGATGGCATAGGTCTGCAGGAAGCTGAACCGGGAAACGGCACTTGTTTTGCCATGTCCATGTCCATCAAAAGAATCGTGTATATCGATTTTATACTCACGCAATTCGGTGTCATCATTGAAGATGACATCTACGTGCATCTCTTCCCCGGCGTTCACGGTGATGTCTTCATTCACCTCATTCAGGGTAAAGGAAGAAATGGTGGGCGGGGTGATGTCTACATCCTTCTTACAGGAGGACATAAGTATGGTAGTGCCGGTAACGGCCAATAGAATCAACTGTTTCATAATGGTTTGTAATTATGCGATCAATGTTTACCACAGGCAATGGTGGCCTATGGCTATGGTGTATGGTTTCGGCATGAGATTGCCGGTGCAAGTATTGAGGGCAATACGTTGATCAGCATGCCGGGGGACCTCTCAGGTCGTGGAAAGCG
>CAYYHM010000083.1:0-9448 GCA_964471795.1 uncultured Chitinophagales bacterium
ACATCACTTGTATCAGAATTATCTATCATAACTTCACCCCATGCCAAAACTGAAACTGCAGGTATCCGAACATCAGATAGCTATGTTGCGGCACAAAGTAGAATCGCAGCTGGGCCGTCCCCTGCGCGATATCAGTGATGCCCGCATTTTGTCTGAGGCATTGGCGACCAGTATCGGACAGTCATTATCGGTAAGCACTATATACCGTACTCTCATCAACAAAAGCAACAAGACGCAACCATACCGAAATACCCTGACCATTCTGGCTGCGTATTGCGGGTATCCATCCTGGGACGTATTTGTGGAAGCCTACCATCATACCGTCCCAACCCAACTTACAGACGACTCTACCACCCGTGACCTCATTCAGATTAATCTGGCATTGGGTCATACTGATGCCCTACGTGCCTATCTGGCTCAGTTTGATCATACCACACCGGCTAAAGTGCGCTATCAGCTGGGCTATTCCCTTTACACTGGCATGAAACCGCTGGACGAATCTTTGACCAAAACCATCTTTCAGGAACTGACACCCATCTATGCCTTCCGGCGGTTATTCTTTGAGATGTATGCCGATCCGGATTTCACCATTGCGGGTTATGAATTCGGACTCCGCCAGTTCTTACTCGGCGTACAGCCATACAGGTCATTGGATGACCTACGAGAATACCTCTTCGCTACTGTCTTGCTGTACAGACATTATCACCGCACAGAATCGGATGACATGCAGACTATCGGCAATGAACTATATGAAAGCCTGCTCCTACCGGAAAAGATTGATCGTGACCCAACCTTTCACTGGCCATACAACCGGTACTGCGCCTACCGACTATGGCACATTGAGTACAATGGGAGTGCGGTAGCTGCCCATGCCTACTTTCGGAATCAGATGGAAAAAATCAAACACAGTATCTCGTTATGGGACTATGAGGAGCGCAAAATCGTACTGCATATCTGGAATGATACCATCGTGCATGCACACACGTTAACCCCTTTACATCAGCAGGAATTGTTTCATCAATTTCGGGACTTTATTCAGCTACCAAATGACAGTGAGCCCGGTACGTTCGTCAACCTGGACTACCTGAATCCCAACCTGTCACATACCGTCAATAGAATCTATCCATCGTCCTGACCATTTTGGATGTCGTCGATGTCTACCGGCTACCCCGACAACCTATCGCTCCCGCTCAAAATAATACCGCTGCTGCACCACAATGTTCACTGCCCGGTTAGCTATCAGCAAGGCATATTGGTTGCCGATGTAAGATACCTGGTAATCCCACAGCCCATAATCTGAGCCATCCCGAAATCGGTAGTCCTTCTTCCGGAATTCGCGAACCACCTCGTCCAGTTTACGTCCGTCACCCGGTGTAGCTGATTGTATCATTCCGGACTCCTCCACCCACACCAGCCTGTATGTTGCCAACAAGGCATCCAGCGAGTCTGATGGGGATAGTGATTCTATATGACTTCTAAACGCCAGAAACGTACTATCAAGCCCCTGCGGTTGGGCGCAAGCATGGCCGACATGTGTCAGCAGACCAATGATCACCAGTAGCAGGATACGGAGCGACCTCACATCAGGGCTTTGCGAGTTGCTGAATCACCGTTACCATACCTATGACCCCAAAGGGGATGGCTTCCTGATAGTCGGGAGCAAAGAACGGAGAGTGCAGGCCTGCAGGAGTGGATGCTTCCCCGTTGGTAGATCGTGTACCCAGCCGAAGCATACAGGATGGCACTCCATCAAGCACGCGACTGTACACACTGAAGTCTTCCCCAATGGTTTCCATCGGCACCTCCACCACTTGCCCGGCATCGAGTATGGTTGTCAATATGGACCGTATGGTTTCGGTGAACGCAGGATCATTGTATAGCGCCGGCGTATTGACCTTTTTGACCACTACCTGCGGCAGCAAGGAATCCGGCACGCCGGCCGAAAGGGCCGTACCACGGCAGGTGCGCTCGATGGCCGATAACAGCAGCTGCCGGCTGTCGTCGCCAAAAGACCGTACGGTACCCTCCATGATCACCTCTTTGGGGATGATGTTGCCGACAGTGCCTCCGTGAATGGCGCCGATGGTGATGACCCCGGATTCTACAGGAGGCAACTCCCTGGATATGATTGACTGTAGGTTGACGACAATCTTGGCGGCCAGCAGCACAGGATCGATGGTTTGATGCGGCTGTGCCCCATGCCCACCGATACCTTGCACCTTGATGGTGATCATATCCACGTTGGCCATAGCCCAACCCGGACGGAGCCCAATGGTGTTGGCCGGCAGTTCAGCATGGTCGTGATAGGCGAGGATATAATCCGGTTGTGGGAATCGCTCATACAGGCCGTTCTCGATCATCAGCCCTGCACCCTGCCCGATCTCTTCGGCGCTCTGTGCCACAAACAACACCGAGCCCTTCCATTGATCGCGATGGGCATGCAAGTGGCGAAGGATCCCCAACCAGACCGTCATGTGCAAATCGTGGCCACAGGCGTGCATCACTCCCTGGTTTTCACTGGCATAGTCCACACCGGTTTGCTCCTGCAAAGGCAGGGCATCCATATCGGTGCGCAGCAATACCACCGGACCTTCTCCATTTTCCAACAATCCCGCTATGTTGTGGGCACCCAGCGGATATTGATAGCTGATACCCAGTTCATCCAGTTCACGCATCAGGTAGGCAGCAGTCTGTGCCTCCTGCATCGACACCTCCGGATGCCGGTGCAAATGCAGGTACACCTCTTCCAGGTATCGCTGCTCGGACTCCGGCAGTTGCTGCCCAAACAGCCCTGCTGCCACCAACATCATGGCTATCAACCAGTAACATCTACTCATGGTAAGCGTATTTACTGCCAAAATACAAAGAAGCAAAAAGATGCGGTTTTACCCTGTTTACACCCGGTTTTACAGCACCATTCCTCCAGACAAATGGTTTCTTTGATATACCCCTCCTGAAATCAGGTAGCGATGGTAGTGCTTGCCATAATTCTCGTACTTATCAGCGTGGTAATCCTACTGCTGGTATTACCTGTGCGGCTGTACATCAACACCTACTCCCAGCAATACCGGCTATCGTGGTGGCGCCTGGTCATTGGTCGTGTTATCCCCACAGACGAAGGTTATGTACTGGAGTTCCACGTTCCGGGATTTACCCGTAGATATCAGGTTTCGGACCTGGTGAAGTCGATGATCCGACGTCCCCCTGCCCGGCAAAAAACGCAGGAGCGGACTAAAAAGTCGATGAAGCGACCGTCTTTGCGGCAAATGAGGGCCTTACTGCGCACTTTCCGCGTAAGGGAGTTGACGGCAGATATTGACACAGGCTCCTGGTGGCTGAACACGATTCTTTTTCCGGCATCATTTTTTATCCGGCGCAAACACGTGCACTGGCGCATCAACTTTCAGGGGCGGCGTGATGTGGTGCTGGACGTAAGCAACCGTCCCTACCGAATGCTGAAGACATTGATTTTTTCATCCAAAAAACGATAGACTATGTTACCTATTGATGACATGTTGGGCAAAGTGACCGAATTTCTGAAAGCAGAAGCCAATACATCCACCGTGGTTGGACAGGAATTCAAATTGGGCGATAACACCTGCGTGCCCGTAGTAAAGATCGCCATCGGCTTTGGCAGCGGTGGCGGCGAAGGAAAAGACAACAAAAGAGGCAGTGGCGAAGGCGGCGGTGCCGGTGCAGCACTCAGTATAGAGCCTCTTGGTTTTCTGGTGAGCAACAAGGACGAAGTATACTTTGTGCCTGCCAGCAACAAGAAAGGAATAGCCTCGATGCTGGATAAAGTACCGGATGTGGTGGAGAAGTACTTTGAGACGCGCGACAAACAAGAACCGGCAGCCGTATAATGCTGACTATTGCGCATTCGATTAGCGCAAATGAATGACCGCAGAAGAGCCATGCTGTTCGCAGATGGCTCTTCTGTTTTCGGCATTTTGGGTTATTTTCATGCTGATACACTTCCAAACCCATGAAACATCTGCTGTTGATAGCCGTGCTGGGGCAGCTGCTCTGGATATCCTGCCTGAGTGATCAAACGGGCAACTGGAGAGACAACAAGATCGTGTCACGAAAGATGGACACAGAATTGGTACTGCCGCTCACCGAAGCTGCCATCAAGGCCAGTAAAAACCCGGGCGCCATGCATGCCGACAGCATCCTATCAGGACTCATCAATGCACAGTTTGTTTCCACAGGGTTCTGGCCATTCGACCTGTCCGGCGATGGCATCCATGATATCAGCTTCGACATCATCGACCTCAACCTGTACAACCCGGGAGGTCTACCGGATAGTTTCGACACACTGGCGGCACGTGTACACCCGGAACACATGCTGGAAATATTGGACAACTCCACCTTTGGCTATCCCGATGCATTATCCGAAGGCGAGCTGATTGATAGCAGCCACTACTGGAATGACCGGTACAATTGTGCGTTGGGCACCTTCCTGAATGCCGGTAATTTCAATGGCGCAGGCGAAAGATACCTGGGGATTCGGCTGATAGAACCCGATGGCTACCATTACGGCTGGGTGAAACTATATGTCAGCAAGGCCAATGATACACTGCGATTGATCTCCTATGGCAGGCATACGGTGTTGAATGAACCGATCGCTGCCGGCCAGACTTCCACCGTGGACTAAGGACAATACCGTTAACCTTTTTTATGCCTACCCTACTTGCATGCTGATTTGGGAATAGTAACTTTGCATCACAAAGTACTTTCCATGAATAAAGAAAACTACCTGAAGGACCTGAACGAAATCCGTGGCATCATGGAGAAGTCCACCCGGTTCATCACGCTTAGTGGACTATCAGGTGTTTCGGCGGGCATCATCGCACTGTTTGGCGCATTGCTCGCTTACAAGACCGTGTACAATCAGCAGGATTACCTTGGATACCGGCAGGCATCATTGGATGCCGCTACCATCTCCACATTACTATCCATAGCAGCCGGCACCTTGATATTGGCAGCTGTCAGCGTCATCTACTTTACCCGCCAAAAAGCAAGAACGGAGGGGCAGCGGATTTGGAGTGTGCATGTGCAACGATTACTCATCAACATGGCCATTCCACTGGTTACGGGCGGCATCCTGTGCCTGATGCTCCTCGTAAAGGGGTACATCGGATTGATAGCACCTTTAACCCTGCTCTTCTATGGCCTTGCCCTGGTACATGCCAGCAAGTACACCATGGAAACCATCCGAAGTCTGGGCATTTTGCAGATTGTCCTGGGGCTTGTGGCCACCTGGTTCATCGGGTATGGCCTTATCTTCTGGGCAGTAGGCTTTGGTCTGCTGCATATTGTGTACGGCATTTACATGCACATCGTTTACCGATAGTGAAAGAGATACTACAGGACCTCGACAAAGCCTTCGAAAGCAAGATCCGGCTGGCCATCATGTCGGCCTTGATGGTGAACGACACCCTGGATTTCAATGCCCTGAAGGAATTGCTGGATGTAACCGACGGCAACCTGGCAGGGCACCTGAAACACCTGGAAGACAAAGACTACATTACCCACAAGAAGACATTCCTGCAACGAAAACCCAATACCAGCTACTCGGCGACTCAGGCCGGCCGACTAGCCTTTGACAAGCACATCAAAGCCCTTGAACGGCTACTCCAATAATTTTTTTCCTCATTCACTTTGTAATACAAAGTACTCTAAACTCAAAGTATGACACGTTCTGATGACAACCTCCTAACCCGTATCAACCACTGGATGAAAGAGTCCGTGATGCTAAAGATGGCCACCATCATCTTCCTGATGTTGCTGCTATTGATCCCATTGTCTATGATCAATTCTGTGATTACGGAACGTGAGTCGCTTTTTGAACAGGTTAGCGACGAGGTGGGTGCCAAATGGTCCGGCAGCCAGCTGCTGACCGGTCCGGTACTTACCATACCGGTTATCACCACCATTACCAACGGCGATCAGGGGCAAGCCATCCGGCAAGACTGGCACATCCTGCCCGATGATTTCAGCCTAACCGGCCACCTGACGCCCACTCAACTTTCCAGGGGCATCTACGATGTGGTCGTGTACCGTTCCGACCTCTCCCTGTCGGCGGAATTCGCACTCCCCGATAGCAGCACCGCAGGCAACGTCCAACAAGTGCTGTGGGATCAGGCCATTTTGTCCATCGGTATCAGCGACTTGCGGGGCATCGACAATATCCTGTCGATGCAGTGGAACAACCACACCCTGCAAGCAGAGCCCGGCACAGCGGTGGACGGTATGTCGTCCGGCATACATTTCAAGCTACCTGCAGAAGCGCTCGCATCCTCCGGGCCACACCCCTTCCAACTGTCACTGCAGCTACAGGGCAGCGACTACCTCTCCGTAGTGCCGGTGGGCAACACCACCCGCGTGAATCTGCAAGCCGAATGGCCGGACCCCAGCTTTACGGGAGAGTTCCTGCCCGACAACCGCACCGTTACCGACACAGGATTCGTTGCCGACTGGGAAGTGCTACAGCTAAACCGCAACATACCATCGCATTTCCTGGGCAGCCAACCGTTTCCCGCCATCTATCAGGAAGCATTTGGGGTAGACTTGCTGATGCCGGTGGATGACTATCAGAAGTCCATGCGCTCAGCTAAGTATGCGGTCATGGTTATCGCTCTTACCTTCCTGGCGTTCTTCCTGATGGAGATCCTGCACAAATGGCGTATCCACCCATTGCAGTATGCCCTCATCGGTATTGCACTTACCTTGTTCTACATCCTGCTGGTGAGTCTCTCGGAATTCCTGTCCTTCAACGTCTCCTATGCCATCGCTGCCGGCACCATCATCACCATCATCGCCCTGTACAGCCGAACCATCGTCCGTAGATTCTCCATCAACCTCCTGCTGTCGTCCGTACTACTGGCCATTTACGGTTTTGTGTTCGTCACCCTGCAACTGAACGATTATGCGTTGCTGATTGGCAGTATTGGTCTTGTGCTCATCCTGTCTGTTACTATGTACCTCACCCGTAAGGTGGACTGGTATAAACTCACCATCGGGTAACGATTACCTGGAATTGTGCCGGCAACCACCGGACCATGCAGAAAGTGCCGGCAGCACAAACCCGGCACTTTCTGTTATTTTGCACCCTATGCTGCACATTCCGGGATTGTTCATTGCTGAGAGCCCTCTGGGTGGACGGGGCGTATTTACCGCATTGCCATTGCAGCCGGGAGATGTAATCGAGGTATGCCCCACCATCGCCCTGTCTGCACAGGATGTGGCACACATCGACAATACTGCATTGTACGACTACTATTTCTCGTGGCCGGAGCCTCCCGGTAGTGCCCGCATCGCCCTGGGGTATGGATCGCTGTACAACCACAGCTTTCAGCCCAACGCCGAGGTTATCCTCGACCTGCCCGACAACACCATCGTCATCAAATGCCTTACTCCCATTGATGCCGGCCATGAGATCACCATCGACTACACCGGTGTTGGTCGCGACAACGGCTCACTGTGGTTCGAGGTAACTTCGTGACAACTGTTGCCTGCGCCATTCCAGCACCCTATCCATGGCCTCCGGCAGGTGCGACAGAGCAGCTGGCGACAGCCCCTCTTCCAGTTGCCACTCGCTGCCCGGCAGGTGAAGCACATACACATCCGGCATGTGCGGAAAGAGACCTTCCCCTACTGCCATCAGCCAGCCCGGTGATACCGCATGCATGGTGAACTCCACCCTGGCTGCATCAGGGTGCACGTGCTCCACCAGGCAATCGGGAGCCACCGTTGAAGCATCTGTGATCAATACCGCATCATACTGTGACAGCATGGCCACGTCCTCTACTGACAGCTGATAGCCGGAAGCAAAATCAGTGTCTTCCCACCACTCTGCAGCGGCCTGTTCCACCAGGTTTTGCTGTAAAACATGGGCCAGTCCGTCGTCGCGACGACCCGGATTACCGATAGCGTAAATCAGTAGCTTGTTCATGATGGGGTGATTTTCCGCTGTAGCAATTGACCCGCAGCATCTTCCAATACGATTTCCAGCGGCATCTGCCCCAGCGCATGGGTAGCACAGCTCAAACAGGGATCATAGGCCCGTATGCCTACTTCAATGGCGTTGGTCATGGCTTCCGTGATGATGGTCTGCCCGGTCAGCTGCTCCCGTGCTATCAGTTCTACCGCCTTATTCATGGCTTCGTTGTTGTGCGTGGTAGCTACGATCAGGTTGGCCATAGTGATGAGGTCATCGTCCCCCACCCGGTAATGGTGAATCAAGGTGCCTCGTGGCGCTTCAATGACGCCGATTCCTTCCGGGCTGCGGCCCGGGTAATCCACCCTTAGATCTGTCCCCGTGATGTCCGGATCCAGCAGCAACTGCTCCATGACTTCTACGGTATGTAGTATTTCGATTAGGCGAGCCCAGTGCATGTGCATGCTGGACGCAGCGGGCTTCCCCTGCGTGTACCGACGATACACTTCCAGTGCTTCCTGAGCCAGCGGTGAAGGGATAAAATCACAAGTACTGAGCCTGGCCATGGGCCCTACCCGATACCATCCCCTTTCCGGCCCTAATGCCAGCAGATAGGGGAATTTCATGTAGGTCCAGCTTTTTACCCCCTCGGTGATGTATTGGTCATACTCACGACAATCCACGTCATCCAGTATCTTCCTGCCGTCCTTGTCTACTGCCCGGAGCACCCCGTCATACAGGTCGAGCGCACCATCACGCCTTACCAGACTGAGGTGGTTGGAGGGGAAGCGTGCCAGCTGGTCGATACAATCACGGTGTTGCCGGTGGTAATGGCGGAAAAACGCCAGCCCTTCCTGTGCCCAGTTTTTCATGTGGGAGATATTCAGCGTGTCGCCATACAGAAAGCGGTCTACCTGTTCCTGCGTCAGCCCCCTGTTCATGCCCCCCGGCACACAGCCTGTGCCGTGTATCTTCTTGCCGGCGATGGCAGCAATCACCTCTTGCCCGAACTGCCGCATACTGATGCCTTGTAGTGCCAGATCCCGGTGTTCAATGGCAACACCGAAGATGTTGCGCAGGCGCGGTGGTGCGTCCATACCGAACAACAGGTCCGGTGAGGCCAGGTGGAAGAAATGGAGGGCATGGCTTTGAAATACCTGCGCATAGTGCATCAGCCGCCGCAACTTGTCGGCAGTCACAGGCACCGGACGGTCCGCAGTTACCCCCACAAGGGCATCCATGGCCTTTCCTGCTGCCAGGTGGTGGCTTACCGGGCAGATACCACACAACCGTTGCACCAGCACTGGCGCCTCCCAGTAAGGCCTACCCTGAATAAACCGCTCGAATCCACGGAACTCCACGATGTGCAGCCGACTTTGGGTTACCTGCCCGCTGTCGTCCAGCCGAATGGTGACTTTCCCGTGCCCTTCTACCCGGGTAACCGGTTCTATGGTGATTTGTCGTGGCATGTCAGTCGTATTTGAGCTGTGCATAAGAAAGGTTAAC
>CAYYHM010000084.1:0-3890 GCA_964471795.1 uncultured Chitinophagales bacterium
GACGAGAACATGGGCAACCGCCCCTTCTACTATGCCGACATCTTTGTAGACCCGCAGAACGAGAACCGCTTGTACAGCCTGTGGTCGCTGCTGAGCCGCAGCGAAGATGGCGGCAAGAGCTTTGAGATACTGGCCGGTTGGGACAAGCTCCACCCTGATCACCACGCTTTTTGGGTATCACCCAACGACCCGGACTTTATCATTGCCGGCAATGATGGTGGCCTCGGCATCAGCCATGATGGTGGCAACAACTGGCGCTTCGTGGAAAACCTGCCCGTAGCGCAGTACTACCACATCAATTACGACATGGACCTCCCGTACAACATCTATGGCGGCATGCAGGACAACGGCTCATGGATAGGGCCTGCCTACGTGTGGCGGCGTGGCGGCATCCGCAATCAGTACTTCCAGGAGCTGTACTTCGGCGATGGCTTCGACGTAGTGCCCGTGCCGGGCAACAGCCGCTACGGCTACGCCATGTCGCAGGGCGGCAACGTGGCGCGCTACGACCGCGAGACCGGCGCTACCGTGTTCATTCAGCCCTTACATCCCGAGGGTGAGCTCCTGCGCTTCCACTGGAACGCCGGTATTGCACAGGATCCCTTCAACCCCGATGCCCTCTATTTCGGCAGCCAATACTTGCACTATTCTACCGACAAAGGCGACAGCTGGTCCATCATCTCGCCCGACCTCACCACCAACGATCCTGCCAAGCAGGAGTGGGCAAAGAGCGGCGGCCTCACCATCGACGCTACCAACGCAGAAAACCATACCACCATACTCACCATCGCCCCGAGTGCACTGAATGAAAACGTCATATGGGTAGGCACCGATGATGGCAATGTGCAGCTCACCCGCGACAAAGGAAGCAACTGGACAAATACGGTGGCGAAAATGAAAGGCCTCCCCGCCGGCAGCTGGATACCACAGATCGTGGCCAGCCCCCATAACGAAGCCGAAGCCTGGGTGGTGGCCAACAACTACCGCCGCAACGACTGGACACCGTATGCCTACCACACGGATGATTTCGGGAAAACGTGGACACGCATCGCCGGCCCTGATAACGTACAAGGCCACTGCCTCAGCATCGTGCAGGATGCCGTTGAGCCGCGGCTGCTGTTCCTGGGCACAGACCAGGGCTTGTATGTGTCGTTCAACAAGGGCAGCACCTGGCAGCAGTGGAAGCATGGTTACCCATCTGTCAACACCATCGACCTGCAGATCCACCCCCGCGAAAGCGACCTCATCATCGGTACATTCGGTCGGTCGGCTTACATACTGGACGACATCCAACCGATGCGTACCCTCATCGCACAGCCCCAAAAAGCCACACAACCTGTCGCTTTGCTGAGCACCACTACCGGTTACCTCGCCGAATACCAGCAGCCCAGCGGCTCACGCTTCAATGCGCAGGCAGACTATGAAGGCCAGAACCGTCGCCCCGGTGTGATGATCACCTATCACCTGCCCAAAACCGGTCAGTGGAGCGACTTCACAGAAGACTCCACCGCACAGGATTTCAACTGGAAGAAGCTGGCCATCACCGTATATGATGCCAACGGCGACACGATACGTCACTATACCATGAAGGCCGACACCGGTCTGCAGCGCACCTACTGGGATATGCGGATGAACGGCTTCCGGTTTCCATCCAACCGCGAAGCAGGCGCCGACGACGACCTGCCCCCGGGCGCTGCCGTGCTACCCGGCAACTATCTCCTGGAGTTGCGCTATGGTAGCTTTACCGATACAGCAACAGTAACTGTAGAAACAGACCCACGGATGTCTTTCAACAGAGATGGGGCGCTGGCACAACTAGCTGCAGGCAAAGAACTGCAGGCAATCGTAAGTGCTGCCACCACTGCCTATGACAACCTGTTGCAGATGGAAAAGACCATCAAGACGGTGGAGCAGTCGCTGGCCAACGCCGACGAGGACACCCGCGACGCACACCAAAAACTGGCCAAAGGCCTGCGGGAGGAGATTACCCGCCTGAAGGCATTGTACATGACACCAGAAGACTTTGCGGGCATTGATGGTGAAGTGCGCCTGATGGATCACCTGTATGGCGCCGCACAGCGAATCCGCAGTGCAGAAGGCCAACCCGGCAGTAATGCCATGACGGCACTACAAGTTGCTGCCACCAAGACTGCCGAGGTGGTGGAACAAGTAAACACCTTCCTCGAAAAAGACTGGAAAGAATACATGGAAACTGTTGCGGGCTACGACAAACCCCTGTTTCCGGAACTGGCACCGGTAGATCCACCTGCCGGCAAGTAATGGCTATACATGCGAAAGGCGCTCTGCGGGAGCGCCTTTTTTTTATGCCTGTCAGCAACAGTTACATCATAGGGTGTCGGAAGAGAGCCGGCTCACCTTATCCTTGATGGCGGCAATCAGGTCGTGGGGAACCGGTTTCCGCTCCAGCTTGCTGCACAGGAAGGATTTGTAGGATTGTACGATGGTCATCTTTTCGAAACAACAGGGATGTTGTGCTATGGTAGCCAACACCTGATGCTGTTCTGTGGCAGATAGTTGTCCGTCGATAGCTTGCAACATCTGCTCGAACAATGATTTACAAGCTGCTTTGGTGAGCGTACACGAGCCTTTTTGCTCCATATTGTGTCGTTTACATCACTGATAGCCAAGTGTCTTGGCGTAGTCTTTCAGTTTATCTTTGAGCATATTCCTTGCCCGGTGCAATCGGGAGCGTACAGTGCCAATCGGGATGTCGGTGATCTTGGCGATTTCTTCATACGAGAAACCTTCCACATCGCACAGCAACACTACCGTACGGAAATCTACCGGCAGCGAGTTGATGGCGCGGGCCACCTCATCTCCTATCATGGCCTGGAAGATTTCCTGCCGCAAGTCCACGAACTCCACGTGGCTTTGCTCTTCCGTATCGCCGTAGCCGACAAAATCTTCGAAGTCTACGCGATTCGGCTGCTTTACTTTCTTCCGGTACTCATTGATGAAAGCGTTTTTCAGGATCTTGAAAAGCCATGCCTTCGCATTGGTGCCCTCATCATACGAATCAATAAACCGGAAGGCTTTTAAATAAGTTTCCTGTACCAGATCATTCGCATCATCCTCATTACTAGCCAGATGAAAAGCGAAGTTGTACAACGCATCGATGTACGGCATGAACTCCTCATGGAAGATCTTGTCGCGCTGTGCGGGGGTGTATCTGGCTGGCTGACTCACAATAGCTAAATTACGTGATTTGTAAACGCTTATTGATAGACGAAGTCAACTATTTGGATATTGCCTGAAATAATCATCCGATCACTGAAAGGTGACTTGGTATGACAATAAAGCAGGCCATTTTGATGGATAATAACTGGTAATGCTGGCGGATTTGGCAGACTGGTAATTACCTATGCTGCGCCTTGGTTTGCCAACCACTGTTGCAATGCCGTCCATGCCTCATCGGTGCGTACCGACTCCGCCTTGCCCGCCTGCCACCTGATGCGTTGCGGCTCCTCGGGCCATAGGGGTTCGTCTATCTCCCAGTACAGGTCGGCAGTATGCACCGCAGCTGACGCTACAGGTGTAATCAGCAGTGGCCGATCCAGGGTGGTAACCCAGTTGCGCAGTAGATTGTTGGGAGCAGGAATCCATGCCGGCAGACTTTGCTCTATCGCTGCTGGCAGGTTGTGCAGGTGTGGCAGCACCATGGCAAGCGGACGCTGATACATCAGGTCCAACAGTTGGAAATACCCCGCAGGCAGCTGCCGTACATAGGGGTTGAGCATGCGCTGATCGGTAAATGCGAGGAGTGACGTGTCGCTGTCTGTTTCTGTGCTTTGCATTTCCTGATACAAGGCATTGCGCACCCACCACCATTGGCCGCCTGCCTGCAATACCAGCGACTGCCCGTGCCACAA
>CAYYHM010000084.1:3990-9417 GCA_964471795.1 uncultured Chitinophagales bacterium
GGGGCGCTGTCGTTGACAAAACTCCGCAAGGCGCCCTGCATGAGTACTGCAGACTGTAGCGGTGTGAGTTGTCCGCACAGGTTTTCGGCCAGCGGGTGATGCGCTACCAGCTTTTCAGCCAGTTTGCTGTCGCCGGGGGCACCAATAAGATACACCCAGCAGTGGTTGGGAATCCGGGCCAGCAGTTGCTTCCACTTCTCCGCAGGCCACTGTTTGGTAGGCCACACCGATGCCGGCGCTATCACGTAGTAAGCGCCTCTTTCCTGGTAGGTAGACACTGCATCCACGTCGGCCTGAGTTGGGTATAATCTGGGCCGGCGGTCGGCTACCGGAAAGGGCAGCAAGCTGACATTTCGGTCTGTCTCGTGCTGATAGGCCTGCAGACTGGCCGCCTCCTGTAGCGAGGGAATCTGATGCACAATGCGGCGCTGATAAAATCGGCTCAGCGGATTCTTGTCGAACCCCACCCGCATACGGGTGCGCATCATGAGCGTGAGCCAGCCACTGCTGGCAAAGCGGTGCAGGTTGTACACCGCCTCATAGCGATACTGCCGCAACTGCATGGCCAACTGCCAGAGTGCCTTGTACTTGTTGTCTTTCTTGTGCCAGAGGAACACACGGTGCACCGCAGGATGGTTGGTCAGCACTCCTTCGTTGCCCTGGCGCACCACCATGTGGATTTCCGCATCAGGGTTTGCCTGATGTAAGGCCTGTGCTACCGGCAATGCCAGCACCACATCACCCAGGAATGCAGGCTGGATGACCAGGAAACGTTTCACCGTATGTGTTACAGGGTACGCTTCACCTCCACCTCTTCGAAGGCTTCGATGACGTCACCCACTTTGATATCGTTGAAGTCTTTGATGTTCAAACCACACTCAAAGCCGTTCTTCACCTCCTTCTGGTCTTCCTTGAATCGCTTCAGTGAGGCCAGCTCACCGGTAAGGATTACAATACCATCGCGTACCAGACGGATGCGGGCGTTCCTCAGCAGGCGGCCATCGGTTACGTAGCAACCGGCAACTGTGCCCACCTTCGTGATCTTGAACACCTCGCGTACCTCAGCATTACCCAACACCTTCTCTTCGATCTTCGGCTCCAGCATACCTTCCATGGCCGCCTTCACCTCTTCGATGGCGTCGTAGATTACCGAGTAGAGACGCATTTCGATGTCTTCCTTCTCGGCCAGCTTGCGGGCGTTTACTGAAGGGCGTACCTGGAAGCCGATGATGATGGCATCCGATGCAGAGGCCAGCAATACGTCGGATTCGGTGATACCACCCACCGCTTTGTGTACGATGTTGATCTGTATTTCCTCGGTTGAGAGCTTGAGCAATGAGTCGGACAACGCCTCCACGGAACCATCCACGTCACCCTTGAGGATGATGTTGAGTTCCTTGAATGTGCCCAGTGCCAGTCGGCGGCCGATTTCATCCAGCGTGATGTGCTTCTGCGTACGCATGCCCTGCTCCCGCTCGATTTGTGCGCGCTTGTTGGCGATGGATTTGGCTTCTTGTTCGTTTTCGTACACCTTCACCTTTTCGCCGGCCTGTGGCGCACCATCCAGACCCAACACCTGTACCGGTGTGGATGGACCTGCCTCTGTCACCTTGCCGCCGCGTTCGTTGAACAGCGCCTTTACCTTACCCACGTTGCTGCCTGCCAGCAGGAAATCGCCCACACGAAGTGTGCCCTCCTGAACCAGTATGGTAGCTACATATCCCCTTCCCTTATCGAGAGAGGCTTCAATCACCGATCCCAACGCCGGCTTATCCGGATTGGCTTTCAGTTCTTGTATTTCTGCTTCCAGCAAGATCTTGTCCAGCAGTGCCTCCACGTTCATCCCCGTTTTGGCAGAGATGTCCTGGCTCTGGTATTTTCCACCCCAGTCTTCCACCAACAGGTTCATACCTGCCAGCTGTTCCTTGATCTTCTCCGGATTGGCGGATGGCTTATCTGCCTTGTTGATGGCAAACACGATAGGTACACCGGCAGCCTGTGCGTGGCTGATGGCTTCCTTGGTTTGCGGCATCACGGCATCGTCGGCAGCTACTACAATCACGGCCACATCGGTAATACGGGCTCCACGAGCACGCATGGCCGTAAAGGCTTCGTGACCGGGTGTATCCAGGAAGGTGATGGTTTTTCCGTTGGCAAGATTTACCTCATACGCACCGATGTGCTGCGTGATGCCACCCTTTTCACCGGCTACCACGTTGGCATTCCGGATGTAGTCCAGCAAGGAGGTCTTACCGTGGTCTACGTGACCCATGATGGTAACGATGGGGGCACGCTCTTTCAGGTCTGCCGGATCATCTGCTTCCTCCTCATCAAGCTCAAACTCCTCTTCTACGGAGATGAACTGCACTTCATAGCCAAACTCGTCGGCTACCAGTTCGATGACTTCTGCATCCAGGCGCTGGTTGATGGACACGATGATGCCCAGGTTCATACAGGTCATGATCACCTGTGTGGGCGATGTGTTCATGAGGGCTGCCAGCTCGGAAACGGAGATGAACTCGGTGACTTCGATCTTGTTGTCAGTCACCACGTTTTCTTCCATCTCTCTGTGGCGCTCTTCCCGTTGCGACCGCTTCCGCTTGCTGCGGGCGCTCTTTCCTTTGCCGCCGCCGCCCGCGATCTTGGACATGGTCTCCTTCAGCTTCTCTTCCACCTCCTTCTCGGAGATCTCCTTTTCTGCCGGTGTCTCCGGCTTCTTGGCCTTTCCTCCTTTGGCGGCGCCGGGCGCCTCTTCCTTGTAGATTCGCTTGCGCTTGCGCTTCGACTTCTTATCGCCTCCTGCTGCGTCGCCTGACGAGGTAGCAACAGGTGCCTTTTTCTTCTTCTCTTCTACCGGCAGTTCAATCTTGCCGAGGATCTTCACCCCGCCCAGCTTTTGCATCACTGTAGGGATGTGGGTCGACGGCTCTTCCTTCTTGGCCGGTTCGGCTGCCGGGGTTTCTGCCGGTGCAGGGGCTTCCGGAGCTTGTGGCTCAGGAGCTGTGGCAGGAGCCTCCTCTTTTTCAGCCTTCTCCGCAACAACCGGCTTTTCAACAGGCGCAGGGGCTTCCGGCTCGGCTGGAGCGACGGGCTCTGCAGGGGCCGCAGGAGTGGCGGGGGCTGCAGGGGCTGCAGGTTCAGCAGGCTTGCGGCTGGTAAGGTCAATCTTACCTACAATCTTGGGTCCGGCCACCTTGCGGGTGTCCGCTTCGGGCTCTGCAGGGGCAGGCTTTTCTGCTGCCGGTGGGGGCGGCGGAGCAGGGGTTTCTACCGGAGCTTCCACAACGGGTTCTGCAGGGGCTACCCCCTTGATCATCACCTCGTCGGCCGGCTCCTTGTCCTTTTTGATACCGATAATTGCGTTGCCTTCCAGCTCTACCTGGTCGCGTTTGACACCAATGGTGATCTTGCCCGCTTTCTCCTTCAGGTTCTTGTCCTTCTGGAAATCGCGCAACAAGATGGCCATCATGTCCTCCGTCAGCTTCGCGTTGGGGCTGTTCTCCACCTCAAAGCCATTCTTGGCCAGGTGTTCCACAATGTGGTCTCGCCCTACGTTAAGCTCCGTAGCAACTTGAGCCAGGCGTTTTGATTTGATCATTCCTGCCATACAGCGTAATTAGTCTTCAAATTCTTCTTTCAGGATCTTGATGATCTCCTTTACGGTTTCCTCTTCAAGATCTGTTCGGCGCATCAGTTCGTCTTTGCTAAGTTCTAAAACACTTTTCGCAGTATCGCAACCTATGCCCTTTAATGTGTCGATGATCCACTCATCAATCTCGTCGGTAAATTCATCCAGGTCAATATCGTATTCCGCATCGTCAGTATCGCGGTATACGTCGATTTCAAACTCGGTGAGGCGACTGGCCAGCTTGATGTTCAAGCCACCCTTGCCGATGGCCAGCGACACCTGATCGGGTTTCAGGTATACAGCCACCCGTTTGTTTTCCTGGTCTACCTCCATGCTGGTGATCTTGGCGGGGCTTAGTGCCCGCTGGATGAACAGCTGTGTATTGTTGGTGAAGTTGATGATGTCGATGTTTTCGTTCTTCAGCTCGCGTACGATGCCGTGGATGCGGCTTCCTTTCATACCTACACAAGCGCCCACCGGATCGATTCTGTCGTCGTAAGACTCCACGGCCACCTTGGCACGCTCACCGGGTTCACGCACAATCTTCTTGATCACGATCAGGCCGTCGAAGATCTCCGGCACTTCCAGTTCCAGCAGTTTGGCGAGGAAGGCATTGTCGGTACGGCTGAGGACGATCAACGGATTGTTGTTGCGCATGTCCACACGCTTCACCACTGCCCGCACGGTATCTCCCTTCTTGAAGAAGTCGGAAGGAATCTGCTCGTTCTTGGGCAGGAACAACTCGTTGCCTTCGTCGTCCAGCAGCAGGATTTCACGCTTCCAGATCTGGTATACTTCTGCACTTACGATCTCACCGATACGGTCGGAATATTTGCCGTAGATGTCGTCTTTCTCCAGTTCCAGGATACGGCTGCGCAAGGTCTGCCGTGCCGCCAGGATGGCCCTGCGACCAAAGCTCATCAGCGTAATTTCTTCGAACACCTCTTCTCCTACCTCATAATCCGGCTCAATGAGTATGGCCTCGCTGTAGGCGATTTCCTTGTTGTCGTCTTCCACTTCGCCGTCCATAACTACCTCGCGCTTACGGAAAATCTCCAGGTCGCCCTTGTCGGTATTCACGATGATGTCAAAGTTTTCGTCCGAGCCGTATTTCTTACGTAGCAGGGTGCGAAACACATCCTCCAGCACCTTCATCATGGTGGGCCGGTCAATGTTCTTGAAGTCTTTAAACTCCGAGAACGATTCAATGAGCTCGATGCTATTCATAGCTGTTCTTTTAGAAAGTCACCTGAACTTTTGTGGTTTGTATGGATGAAAATGGAATTGTTGTCGTTAGTTCTTCCCACTTACGGGTTTCTTTGTTTTTCACTTTTTGCTGCAGGGTAAGCTGCTCTTCGGCAACAGCGGTGAGCACGCCCTCCTGTTTGCTGCCGTCGGCCAGTGTTACCTCCACGGTGCGGCCGATGTTTTTAACGTACTGCCGATGCAGCAAGAGTGGCTGGCCAACACCCGGACTCGACACCTCCAGGGTGTAGTGCTCCGGCACCAGTTTTTCCTCTTCCAGCCGGTGCTCCAGGAATCGGCTGGCCCTGGCACACTGCTGTATGGTGATGCCCTCATCGCCGTCCAGGAACACCTGTATCTTGGCTTTGGGCAGTTCACGAATCTCTACCACAAACAAGTTAGTGCCAGACAGGTGTTCGGCCAACAGGGCTTCTATCCTTTGTGTAAGCATCGCTTATGGTTGAGTAGTATACATAAAGAAAGGGGACCGCGTAGTCCCCTTCTCCACAAAATCATGTGCAAATATAGATAGAATCCGGGGATTATTCAAGGGG
>CAYYHM010000085.1:0-9222 GCA_964471795.1 uncultured Chitinophagales bacterium
CCTTGCAAGCCTTCCTGCAATTACTGCAGCGGGAAGACAAGCGGGATGTACTGGGTTTGCGTGTTGGTGTAAAAGGGGGTGGATGCTCCGGACTAAGCTATGTGTTGGGTTTCGACGAGAAGAAAGAAGAAGATCTTGAGTTCCAGGTAGAGGGCCTGCGTGTATTTATGCATCCCACACACGAATTATACCTGGCGGGTATGGAGATCGATTACCACAATGGCCTCGATAACAGGGGCTTCGTATTCAACAATCCGAATGCATCCGAGACCTGTGGATGTGGTTCCTCTTTCGCCTGATGGCTATCAGGTGATGTTTCCGCAGTACCAATCTTAGGCATATGATACATAGCAACTGAATCAGTGCTGCTAAGGCTGCACTATGGCAATTGCATGGTCAATTGGCAACAGCCTGTACCACAATCGCTGGTACTAAATGATTAGTCCAGGATGTGGCGTGCAATCACGATGCGTTGGATTTCTGAGGTGCCTTCATAGATCTGTGTGATCTTGGCATCACGCATCAGGCGCTCTACATGGTACTCTTTTACATAACCATAGCCACCATGTACCTGAACCGCTTCCGTGGTTACCTTCATGGCTACTTCCGATGCAAATACTTTGGCCATGGAGCTTGCCAGGTTGTAATCTTGGCCCTGATCTTTCAGCCATCCGGACTTATAAATCAGCAGACGTGCAGCTTCAATCTCAGTAGCCATGTCAGCCAGCTTGAATTGTATAGCCTGGTGCTTGCTGATCTCTTTTCCGAAGGCTTGCCTTTCCTTGGCATACTTCACGGACAACTCATAGGCGCCTGAGGCAATTCCCAGTGCTTGAGCGGCAATTCCAATCCGTCCGCCGGCCAATGTTTTCATGGCAAACTTGAAGCCGAATCCCGGTTCTTTTATGATGTTTTCCTTGGGAACCTGCACATCCGAAAAGGTAATGGAGTGGGTGTCGCTGGCTCTGATGCCCATCTTGTGTTCCTTTGGTGCTACCTGCACACCCGGCGAGTTTTTCTCTACGATGAATGCAGAGATGCCCCTGTGGCCCAGTTCCGGGTTGGTTTGGGCAATCACCAGGTAGATATCCGCAGAAGAGCCATTGGTAATCCAGTTCTTGGTGCCGTTGATGAGCCAGTGGTCGCCCTTGTCTTCCGCAACGGTGCGTTGCTGTGTAGCATCCGATCCGGCTTCTGGTTCGCTGAGGCAGAAAGCGCCTAACACTTCACCGGTGGCCAGTGGCACCAGGTATTTCTGCTTTTGTTCTTCAGTGCCGAAGGTTTCCAGCCCCCAGCATACCAGCGAGTTGTTCACCGACATGGCTACAGACACGGAATTGTCCACCTTGGAGATCTCTTCCATAGCAATGATGTACGAAATGGTATCCAAGCCACTGCCGCCATATTCGGGGTTCACCATCATGCCCATGAAGCCAAGCTCTCCCAGCTTCTTGTGGAACTCGCGGGGTGGAGTCATTTTTTCATCTCGCTCTATGGCGCCGGGCAGCAGCTCGTTTTGTGCAAAATCGCGTGCCGCCTTTTGAATCATCAGGTGTTCTTCAGTGAGTTGAAACTGCATAGGTTCTCCGTTTGTTCTGCGATGTAAAAATAACCTGTTTGTGCCTTGTTCAGGACTGTTTGAGCTTTTTTTCCAGTGAGGTGGTTGAATACCCTTCTCTAAATGGTATGATAACTACTCTGCCCTTGCTGGCGGTAACTTCCTGATAGCCCACAATCTGTTCCGGCAGATAGTCGCCTCCCTTCACCAACACATCTGGTAGAATCATTTGAATGAGTTGCAGGGGTGTGTCTTCTCCAAACAGTACCACTGCGTCAACCATGGACAACGCCGCCAGCAGGTAGGCTCTGTCGTCCTCGTTGTTGATGGGGCGCTGTGGTCCTTTCAGTCTGGCAACTGATTTATCGGTATTAACACCTACAACCAATTTGTCGCCTTCAGCTGCTGCGTTGAGTAAGGTATCGATATGGCCGGCATGAAGTATATCGAAACAGCCATTCGTGAACACGATGGATTGCTGTTGGTGTCGCCACCTGTTAACCTGTTCAGTCAGGTCACTCAGGGACAGTATCTTGCTTGTCGGATTGTTCGCCAGTGCCATGGCCGGGTGGTTGTTGATTCAGCAAAGGTAATCCAATCACAGAAGCAAAACCGACTACGATAATCATGAGTGTTTGGGCGCTGTGTATCAGAAAAGCAAATGCCAGCGCCTCTGCTTCCGGAACGCCATAGATCTTGAGGGTTTCCTTGGCCATGTAGTGGTAGGCGCCAATGCCACCCTGTACCGGCGCCACCATACCGAAGCTGCCGAACACGAAAACGGCCAGGCCGGCCATCAACCCAAGGTGTGCTGTAGCGCCCAAAGCCAGCAATGCCGCATAGGTCATCAGGTAGTAAAGCACCCAAATGAGTACGGAATGAAATAGGAACCACCACTTGTCCTGCATATTCCCGACTGACTTCAGCCCTTCCACAAAGCCGGCCATCAACTCCTTGATCTTATGGCCAAATCCTCGACGCAACAAGTATCTGCCTACTGCTACCGCAACAATCAGAAAGGCAACGCCGCCCAAAGCAAGCAGGAGCAAGCTGTTGGAAGAGGCCTGAAGTTTTTCTGTGAGTGGCTGCAGGAGATAGTCGTTGAAGAACTGGCTTAGCACAGAGAACTGGAGCAATAGCAAGAGTCCGGTTACTGCCAATAAGGCTACCAAATCCATGGCGCGTTCCACGATCATGGTGCCCAGGAGCTTATTCACGGGAACTCCCTCATACCGTTTCAAGGCAACACATTTGCTTACTTCTCCCAACCTTGGAAAAGCAAGATTGGCGAAATAGCCAATCATCACGGCCATGAAGGTATTGTGCAACTTGGGGCGATACCCCAACGGATGTATCAGGATGTTCCACCGCACTGCCCTGCTGACATGGCTAACTATACCCAATAGCACGGATGCAGCAATCCACCACAATTCAGCTCCCTGCATGGCCGTAAGCACCTGACTGAAATCCTGACCACTGATAGCCAGCCACAGCAAAAGACCACCCAGGGCAAGGAATAGCACGAATTTGACAGATGACAGGATACGCTGTTTCACACCGGTCAGCTTATGCGATTCTGTGCGTCGGGAAATAATAGCACCGGACGATGTGTGCGCGCTTCTTCAGGTGTCATGGAGGCATAGCTAATAATGATAACCAGATCGCCTTTCTGTGCTCTGCGGGCGGCAGGTCCATTCAGGCAAATTACGCCGGAGTCCCTTTCTCCCCGAATTACATAGGTCTCCAGTCGCTCACCGTTGTTCACATTAACTACCTGTACCTTTTCAAATTCAATGAGGTTGGCCGCCTCCATCAGGGTTTCATCAATAGTGATGCTGCCTTCGTAGTGAAGGTCAGCTTCGGTAACTGTTACCCGATGTATTTTGGACTTACAAACCTCGATACGCATAGCCGCGCAAAATTAGGAATATTCGACACAAATGGTTGGTACTACTGAAATGTTTGCTACAGCCTAATAATTCCTTATTCCGGAGGCAGTATCCAATTGTCTATCAGACGTGCATGCAGGAATCTGGCAGCCACCAGTATGACTAGTTCCTTGCTTGTATCCCAGTTTTCTACCGGTTCCAGCGTCTCCGAGTCCACAACTGTCAGGTATTCCACTTCCTGCAGTGTAGCTGCCTTGTTGAGTATCTGCATGCCTTCCTGCAGGGCATCAGCCAGCGTGGTGTCGGTTGAAGCATGCGCTATGTGTTGCAGTGCACGAACCAACACCAGACTGTCGGCTCTTTCCGGCGGGGTTAGCCTTATATTCCGTGAACTCATTGCCAGGCCATCCGCCTCCCGAACAATAGGGCAGCGCACTACCGCTGTCTGCAATGCCGGAATTTGGTCTATCATGTGCGACAGGATCCGCCACTGCTGAAAGTCTTTTTGACCCAGATAAAGCGCTTGGCAGGGTATGATTTCCAACAGTCGATGCACCACCAGACAAACACCTCGAAAGTGGCCGGGCCTTACGGCCCCTTCCCACAACAAGTCCAACCCCTGCAAATCATAGGTTCGTGCCAATATCGCAGGGTCCGGATAAATGTCATCATAGGAAGGGAGAAACAAGTAATCGCAACCGGCTGTCGCCAATAGTTGTATGTCCCGTTCCAGCGGTTTGGGGTACTTCAGCAGGTCTTCCGGGTCTGTAAATTGTGTTGGGTTAACGTAAATGCTGCATACAGTGACATCATGTCGGCTACGTGATGCCCTGATCAGGCTGATGTGGCCCTCATGTAATGCGCCCATGGTAGGCACAAATCCAACAGACGTATGTAATGTCTGTAAATGGGCTGTTAGTGCTGTAGCAGTGTGAAATACCTTCATGATCAATAAGATGTGCAAGAAGCGTCCTGTAGGGGTTACGTACTGCTGTCTTAGAAATGTATTATCTTTGCACTTCTGAAACCTGCATATAGCAAGGCTTCCCACAACGTAGCAAATATACTCGCGCTTATGGAACAAACAAAAGTATTGTTTGTAACGCAGGACATGACACCTTACACCGCTTTGTCGGAGATTGCAGCTATTGCACGCGAATTACCACAATATGCTCAGGAGCAGGGCATGGAGATTCGGGTGCTGATGCCGCGCTTCGGTACAATAAATGAAAGGCGGCACAGGCTTCATGAAGTAGTGCGATTGAGTGGTATCAACATCATCATTGATGATGATGACTACCCGCTGATCATCAAAGTGGCTTCCCTTCCGGGGGCCCGGATTCAGGTATATTTCCTGGATAATGATGACTTCTTCAAGCGTAAGGGGATTTTTGAAGACAAAGACCGCCATTTCTATGAAGACAATGGGGAGCGGATGATCTTCTTCAACAAGGGAGTGCTGGAAACAGTGCGGAAGTTCGGCTGGGCGCCGGACATCATACACTGCCAGGGTTGGATGACCAGCCTGATTCCGTTCTACCTGAAGAAGGGATATGCCGCAGATCCCATCTTCAAAGACTCAAAGGTGGTGTATTCCGTGTTCAACAACACGTCAAACGCCAGTCTGGCCGACAACTTCGTACAAAAGGCGACAGCCATCAATAAAGGCATCGATGGCCAGGATATGGGGCCTTTTGCTGGGCTTACCATCGATGCGCTCGACCTGGGTGCGATGACGTATGCTGATGGAATTGTGTTAGCCGGTTCCCAGGTAAATGCTGAGTCAGTCAAGTCTGCCAAAGCAATAAATAAGCCACTACTTGAGTTGAATGGCGAACGTGACCTGGCACAGTATAAAGCATTCTATGAACGATTGCTGGGTAAATAAGGAATAATCGAATGAGGGTAATGTACACTGGACGCCGGCATGTGGCCGCTTTGTTGTTAGTATTGGCCGTGTTGGCAGGTGGTTGCAGGGAAACTACCAGCGTAGGTAGCGACGTGTTGAACGATCTCGACAGATTGGATCCACTGTTTACAGATACCCTTACGCTGATTACCCGGACACTACCCGATGACTCGCTACGGACAGATGCCCTTACGGTAAACCACTTCGGCAGTATTATCGATCCGGTTTTCGGCAAGACTTTCGCTCAGCTGTATGCGCAGGTGCGGATTCCTACCAACAACATTGATCTGGGTGATGACCTGGTGCTGGATTCTGTAGTGCTGCAGTTGCGGTACACTGGAATATATGGCGATCCAACTGCTGCACACACCATTCGTGTATTCCAGCTGTCAGATTCCATGGATGCCGAGGAAAATTATTATTCCTACCAGGGATTTGCAACCTATCCGATCGGTTTGGCCCGTTTGGAGAACTTTGTGCCCAACCCCGGCGATAGCTCATTTCTGCGCATACCATTGAACAATAGTTTCGGCAATTGGATTTTACAACAATCCGGTGATTCCGCATTTGCCTCCAACACCAACTTCCTGCAGTTCTTCAAGGGGCTGCTGATTACTACCGATACATTGCAAGGGTATTCTAAGTCACTCATTAAGGTAGACCTGCTGAACCCATTATCGCACCTTGTACTTTACTTTAAGGCCGGTGATATCGACTCACTCTCGCTGATTCTACCGATCAACACCTCATCTGCCTCGCAGAATCAGTACATCCATCAGTTTACCAATCCCGATATCTCTCGTCAGATAGACGGTACTGTACTCTTCGATAGCATCAACCATGTGTCGGGGCTGGCCGGACTGCTCACCAAGGTGGACATCCCCTATCTGTCCAATCTGGGAGATATCAGCATCCTGAAGGCGGAACTGGTGGTGACCCGTGTGGACAGGGCAGAGGACACTTTGTTTACCTCACCCAGATTTATTTTGCCGCGCCTGGAGCTGTCAGATTCCAGCGGTACCAATTATGTGTCTATATTCGATGAGTCCTACGCACTGTCGCAATCTTTGTATGATTTGGGGGGGTCAGCCAAAGTAGAGCAGCATAATGGCGTAGACTATACCCGCTACAGGATTAACCTGTTGCGGCATTTGCAGTTCGTTGCCGATGGCAGCTTCGAAAATGAACCCATCTTCCTGAAGTCGGTGCCTACCTTGTTGGATGGCGGCAGGATGCAACTGGGAGGAGGCAATCACCCGAATAACGACCTGCGCATGAAACTAAACCTCTATTACGTACCCAAATAACCTCCCTCTATGTGTGGAATCGTTGCCTACATCGGGCACCAGGAAGCCTACCCAATCCTAATCAACGGACTGAAAAGACTGGAGTATCGTGGCTATGACAGTGCCGGTGTGGCACTGCTGAACGGCGATATGCGTATATACAAAAAGGCCGGTAAGGTGGCTGACCTGTCTGACCACGTGGGTGAGCAAGATACCACCGGCAGCATCGGCATTGGCCATACCCGCTGGGCTACCCACGGCGAACCCAACGACATCAATGCCCACCCACACTCCAGTGGGGATGGATCCATCACCCTGATCCACAATGGAATCATCGAGAACTATGCCTCCCTGAAAGAAGAGCTTATTCGTAGGGGTCATGTGTTTTCTTCCGATACGGACACGGAAGTGCTGGTGCACCTCATCGAGGACATACGCAGGAAAGAACAGGTTGAGCTGGAGGAGGCGGTGCGCTTGGCATTGTCGCAGGTGATTGGTGCCTACGCCATCGTGGTGATGGCCAGAGAGGATGAGTCGCGGTTGATAGCAGCCCGGAAAAGCTCCCCCCTGGTAATCGGTATCGGTAAGGGAGAGTTTTTCATTGCCTCCGATGCTACACCCATCGTGGAGCATACCAAGAACGTGGTATACCTTAATGACATGGAGATTGCCGTGGTGACCAAAGACGGCGACCTGAGCATACGTACCATCGACAATGTTGCCAAAACCCCTTATGTGCAAGAGCTGCAGTGGAAACTGGAGATGTTGGAGAAGGGTGGTTATGATCACTTCATGTTGAAGGAAATCTTTGAGCAACCGCGATCCATCAAGGACTCCATGCGTGGCCGCATCAATGCAGAGCGTGGGGTTGTTGCATTGGGCGGCATCAAGGATTACGAGCAGTTGATGGTGCATGCCAAGCGCATACTGATTGTTGCCTGTGGTACTTCGTGGCATGCCGGATTGGTTGGCGAGTATTTATTCGAAGACCTGGCCCGCATACCGGTAGAGGTAGAATATGCATCGGAGTTTCGCTACCGCAATCCCGTGATTTTTCCTGATGACATAGTCATAGCCATCTCACAGTCCGGCGAAACAGCCGACACGCTGGCCGCTATCGAGCTGGCAAAGAGCAAAGGCGCTACCATCCTGGGGATTTGCAATGTAGTAGGTTCCTCTATTTCGCGGGTAACCCATGCGGGTTCATATACCCATGCCGGTCCGGAGATCGGTGTGGCGTCCACCAAGGCCTTTACGGCACAGCTGACCATTCTTACGCAGATGGCACTAAGCGTGGCCCACAGCAAGGGCACTTTGAGTGAGAGCAAGTTCAGAACCTTGCTGTATGCCATGGAGCAGATTCCAAAGAAAATCGAGAAGGCGCTCACATCCAACGAGCAGATTCTTGAGATAGCCAAGACCTATCAGCACGCCACCAATGCGCTGTATCTGGGCAGGGGCTACAACTTCCCCGTTGCGCTGGAAGGTGCACTGAAGCTGAAGGAAATCTCCTACATCCATGCTGAAGGATACCCGGCCGCCGAAATGAAACATGGCCCGATTGCGCTAATTGATGAGAACATGCCCGTAGTGGTGCTGGCAACGAATCAAAGTGCCTACGACAAGATCGTTAGTAACATTCAGGAGGTGAAAGCCAGAAAAGGGAAGGTGATTGCCATTGTGAACGAAGGTGATGAAACCATTTGCGAACTGGCTGATCATGTAATTGAGATACCGGATACTGAGGAGCCTTTGGCGCCATTGTTGTCGGTAATTCCACTACAGCTATTGGCCTACCACATTGCAGTGCTGCGCGACTGTAACGTGGATCAACCCAGGAATCTGGCGAAGTCGGTTACAGTGGAATAACGCCGGTAAACACTGCGTTCAGCGGCTTCTTGCTGAAATATGCGGTGAAATGCTTGTAGTCCGAGGGATGCGGGATAAAAACAAATACCGTGTAGGCTGTTTCTAATTCCAGACTCCATGTGTCATTATCAGTGTCGATGGTAACAGGTTTCCACCGGCATGCCAGGATGTCTTTATACCGGATAATGTGGCCATACAGTTTCTGCGACAGATTGTACCTTATCAGAAAGGATGTCTGCAGGTATTGAAAGGATATCTGCAAGGTTTCTGAGGCGCTGTTGCGCAGGCTCATGATGTCTTCCGGCCCTGACAGCAACTGTATTTTGTGGGAGCCGGTGCCCCCCATCTTCAGTTGCTCCCAAATGGGAAAATGACTCCCATATTCTTCCCGCACATCATCGGGGAGGCTACCATCGGGTTCCAGTTGAAAGAATCGCATGTGCGTGTAACAATACCGGTAATGGTTGGTTTACTGCCCGGTTACATCAAAGCCGATGTCGCTTCTGTAGTACCTGCCTTCCCACTGAATGCGGTCGGCATTCGACCTGCTCTTTTCCAGTGCTTCCTCCAAGGTGTTTCCGAAAGAGGTGATGGCTAACACACGACCACCGTCAGTTACCACCTGCCCGTCTTTGTTGCGGGTGCCCGCATGGAATAGCAGGCTGCCCTCGGCGGTGTCCAGCCCGCTGATCGGCATTCCTTTCTCGTAGC
>CAYYHM010000086.1:0-9034 GCA_964471795.1 uncultured Chitinophagales bacterium
GAGCGGGTACGTGAACAGCAATGCATGTACAACATTGCCCACTTGTTTGGTGTTCCAGACCTTGACATACATGATTACCTGCAACGAGTAGTGGATCTGTTGCCGATGGCATTTCAGCAACCTGAAAAGACATGGGTACGCATCACTTCGGGGGGAACTGTTTATAAGACCAGTCCGTTCCGAAAAACCAATCAATGCCTCAGCATCAGCTTTGCCCTACAGGGTGATTCCTCCAGCATAGAAGTGTTCCAACCGGATGAATTGGCATTCCTGGAAGAAAAGAGCTTCTTGTTGGTAGCCATCAAAGAATCCATCCTGCAATTCGCACAGCTCCATGCGGCGGATGCGGAGATGCGCAAATTCAAGTCTATCGCTGACCAGGCTTCCTATGGTGCCATTCTCACTACGCTGGAAGGAAATATGATTTATGTGAACGACTCTTTTGCTCGATTGCATGGATACGCCAAGGAAGAATTGATTGGCAAACACATCAAGCTGTTTCACAGTCCATCCAAAATAGCACGGATGCATGAGCTGATGCAGTTGTTACATACGGAAGGCTCCTTCAGTTTCAAGGAAGTGGAACATCTCCGCAAGGATGGCTCCTCCTTCCCTGCCATCCTGTCGGCAGAAATAGTGCTGGACAAAGAAGGAAATGCTGCGTTCTTTTCGGCTACTTTTATAGATGTTACGGAGAAGAAGAAACAGGAAGAGGCCATGGAAGAGCAAAACAAGAAGCTCAATGCCATCTTCGATGCCATGCCGGACCTGATCTTCGTAACAGACGAAGATGGTAACTACCTGGAGTTTTATCATTCGCCGGACAATCTGGATGCAATACAGTACAATGAACTGCTGGGCAAGAATGTACGGGATGCATTTGATCAAGTGACCGCCGACCGGATTCTTGGATGTATCAAGGAATGTATCCAATCAAAAACGGTGAAGCAATTGGAATACACCAGATTGGAAAATGGGGTACTGAAGCATTTTGAAGGACGCTTCATCTACTTTGGAGGCAATCGGGTGCTCAGATTCGTCCGAAATATCTCTGATAGGGTAAAAGATCAGGCGGAGATTACCAGATTGTCTATGGCCATTGAGCAAAGTCCGATTGCCATCGTGATTACTGATCTGGAAGGCGTGATTCAATATGCCAGTCCGGCGTTTACCCACATCACAGGATATACGGATGATGAAGTGGTCGGCCACCATACCCGTATGCTGAAATCCGGCATTACACCCATTGAAGTATATGCCGACATGTGGGCAACCATTCAAACGGGCAGAGAATGGCATGGTGAATGGCAAAACAAGAAGAAGAACGGTGAACTGTATTGGGAAGCAATCAGCATTACCCCTATTTACAGGGATGGTGGCTCCCATTCAGCCTACATGGCTGTAAAGCAGGACATTACGCAGATGAAGAACTACATGCTTGCCATTGAGCAGCAAAACTCCGCCCTGAAAGAGATTGCCTGGACACAGTCGCATGTGGTGCGTGCTCCTCTGTCCAGAATGATGGGATTGATAGGCATCCTCAGCCTGCCGGAATCTCCTTCATTCCCCCGTGACAAGATCATCGGCGCCATCTTGGATTCCGCCAATGAAATCGATGATATTGTGCGGGATATCACCAGCAAGGCCTATGTGGCAGAGGCAATCGAGTCTGTGATCAAGGGGCATCCCTGACAACTGCTTTTCCCTTTTCTTTGCAGGATGAATTTGACAGAAACAGCAGCGGCATTTGCCCGGGAGAAGTTAGAGAAAGAAGGTTCGGGACATGATTGGTGGCATATCCATCGGGTGCACACCATGGCAGTAAGGCTGGCGCAGGAAGAAGGAGCAGATACTACGGTTGTGTCGCTGGCAGCACTGCTCCATGATGTGTGGGACCACAAATGGTATGCCGGTGATGGTGCAGAAGCCGCCCGCCAATGGCTGCTACAGCAAGGAACAGATGATGTGCTGGCCAATCACGTACACCTCATTATCAGCCGCGTCAGCTATAAAGGAGCGGGTGTGGCAGATGATATGCCAACGCTGGAAGGTCGCTGTGTGCAGGATGCCGACCGGCTGGACGCAATCGGCGCCATAGGCATCGCACGCACATTTGCCTACGGTGGTAGCAAGGGGCGGCTGTTGTACGATCCTGCCGTCCCCCCGGAACTGCATGATTCGTTTGAAGCCTACAAAAGCACTACGGCCCCTACCCTCAACCATTTCTATGAAAAGCTGCTGTTGTTGAAAGACAGACTGCACACTGACTCAGCAAAGCGGATAGCCGCAGAACGACATGCCTTTATGGAGCAATTCCTGAGTCGCTTTTATGATGAGTGGGATGGCGCGGCCTAACTGAACCGGATGGCCTTTATGGGCTGTATGCGTGTAATAAGGATAGAAGGCAATAGCATCACCAACAGTCCCAACAGCAAGGTGCCGGCATCCAACAATACCGTCGTAAGCCAGTTGAAGTAAATGGGAGCCTGGCTGACATAATAGGTTTCCTCCGGCAAAGAGATGAGGCCGTATTCAGTCTGCAAGATGGCGAGGCCAATGGCAAACAAATTGCCCAGCACGATCCCGCTTAATAGGATATAACCAGCCTGCCACAGGAAAATCCGTTGCACCAGTCCATTACCTGCACCAATGGCTTTCAGGATGCCGATCATGTTGGTACGTTCCAGAATCAATATCAGCAAGGTGGTAACCATGTTGATGACCGCCACAATCAGCATCAGCGTAAGAATCACCACCTCGTTGGTACTCTGCAGCTCAAGCCAGTCGAAAATGGTGGGTTGTAGCTGCTCGATGGTGCGGCTCTGCATATTCACCGGAATCACGTCATATACGCTCCTCTCCATCTCCTGCAAGCGGCTAATATCATCGATAAACACCTCAAACCCTCCTACCTGATCTTGCTGCCAGTTGTTGAGCTTCTGTATCTGCCGGATATCGACCAGCGCAAACAGCTTGTCGAACTCCTCCATACCGGTGTTGTAGATGCCACTGACAGTAAACCGTCGGCTTCGGATGCGGAAGGTCTCCGGATCGATAAAGCTCACCGGCACAGGATCGCCTGTCTGCAACTGTAACCGACGTGCTGTACTTTGGCTGATGAGTATGCCGAATGATGCAGAATCTGCCGGCAGTGACAGTACATCGCCCGACAGCATCTGCTGCCGAATGAATGACCAGTCAAAGTCGTTCCCGATGCCTTTCAGCACCATGCCTTCCATCTGATCATTCACCTTGATGATGCCGGGCTTGGTAGCGAAGGATTGTATGTGGGTTACGCCGGGCACCTGCTGTATGTCTGCCAGCAACGTTGTGGACGTAGTGACAGGGCTGCTCTCAGAGGACTGGTTCCTGTCGTAGGAAGTAAGCTGTATGTGCCCCCAAAAGCGAAACATCTTGCCCTTGATTTCGCGCTGAAAGCCCTCAATCATATAGTTGCTCAACAGCATAACAGCTACACTGAGCGCAATGGCAACAGTTGCAATGCGACCGATGAATCGTGAGAAACTACGTTGCCGGTTTCGAATCAGGCGTGTGGCAATGAACCAATCGGTGCGCATAGCAGACTCAGGCGTCCAGGTCCTTTTTCAATGATTCCAGGAAGCCACGCACTTTTTTCAGGGAGTCGATCATGGAAACCGTATTGACCACATCTTCCTTGTTCTCCTTCAACTTCTGACGTGCCCCTTTCAACGTGTAACCACGTTCTTTCACCAGGTGATAGATGATCTTCAGATTGTCAATGTCCTTTATGGTGAAGAAACGATCGCCTTTCTTGTTCTTCTTGGGCTGCAGGATATCGAATTCCTTCTCCCAGAAGCGCAACAACGAGGCGGATACCCCGAGCATCTCTGCCACCTCGCTGATGGAGTAGTAGATTTTCTCGATGGGTTTATCCTTGTATGGCATCTGTTAGTGTTACCTGTGTAAAAATAGCGAAAGTGGACTATTCCCACCTTGCCGGACAGCGGATGCCGACTTTCACCTCTCCAACCAATGTATGAGGGGCAAGTGATGCATTACCGAACTACAGTAAGCAACAGCAATTGCAGGATTCAATGGAGGAATGAGGGCTCAGCCAGCAGCAGTCGAACGCATACCGATTAGTCAAACGACTGATTCAAGGCGTTGCTCAGCTCAATCACCATGGCATACTCTTCTTCATTGAGGTCATTGAAGAAGAAGTTGATGGGATTCACAAAGTTGCCATCTTTCAGCACTTCATAGTGGAGGTGTGGTGCGGTGCTCAGACCGGTATTACCGACATAGCCGATCAGTTCGCCACGCTTTACATACTGCCCCGGACGTACAGTCATCCGGTACAAGTGGGCATACCTGGTTTCGTAGCCGAAGCTGTGGTCTATCACAACCATATTGCCATAACCACGATTCCTGCGGTCGGCTTGCACAACCTTTCCATCTGCTGTAGCATATACCTCAGTACCCTGCGGTGCGGTAAAGTCGATGCCGGCATGGAACTTCATGGTTTTGTACACCGGATGTATGCGATAGCCATAGCCCGATGCCAGTCTGGTAAGGTCCTTGTTGGCTACCGGCTGAATGGCCGGCGTAGCTGCCAGCATTTCACCCTTGCTCATAATCAGCTTACTCAGCTCATCGTAGGAACGGCTTTGTACTACCAGCCTTGTTTTCAGCATCTCCAGCCGGGAGGCTACATCTTGCATCAAGGCTTCGTTGTCGTATCCTTCAAAACGTCTCAGGTAATTGGAGCCCCCGAATCCGGCTTGCCGTTGTGTAGCCGGTATAGGCTCTGCCTCGAAAATCACCCGGTAGATGTGGTCATCGCGCTGCTGTAGGTCGGCCAGCACCTCGTTGACAGCGGTCAGGTCTCTGGACATCAGCTCATATTCCAGCTTCACCTTCTCCAGCTCGTTGCGCAGCAGGCGTTCGTCGGGAGATTCAAACAGGGCGTTGTACACGATCACAATGCCGACCGCAAACACAAGCGCCAGCGACAACCAGCCGAACACGCGCAGTGCACGTGCGGTCCAGCTTTCCTGTACCTTCTCGTAGTTGAGGGTTTTGGGATTGTAATAGTACCTGAGTTTTTTCATGTGGCTGGCGCTATTTTGCTAATTTTGCCAACTGTTTGCAGCAACCCGCTGCAATATCAAAACGTTCCAAAAATAGGCAATTCATCAAGCCCTTACAACGATAATTTCCACCCATACCGGATATGACAGCAAGAGAGATTCGCCAGCACTTCTTCCAATTCTTTGCCGGCAAAGGCCATACCATTGTTCCATCGGCACCCATCGTGGTCAAGAACGACCCTACCCTGCTCTTCACCAACGCCGGTATGAACCAGTTCAAGGACATCTTCCTGGGCAGCAAGCCGGCGGAGGCCACCCGAGTGGCTGACACGCAGAAATGCCTTCGGGTGTCCGGCAAGCACAACGACCTGGAAGAGGTAGGCAAAGACACCTACCACCACACCATGTTCGAGATGCTGGGCAACTGGTCGTTCGGCGACTATTTCAAGGAGGAGGCCATCTCCTGGGCCTGGGAATTGCTCACCGACGTCTACAAATTGGATAAGGGGCGGTTGTATGCCACCATCTTCGCCGGTGACAGCACGGACAATCTGGAGCGCGATGATGAAGCTGCTGCGGTGTGGGGCCGTTTTCTGCCGGCCGACCGCATACTGCCTTTCAGCAAGAAAGACAACTTCTGGGAGATGGGCGATACAGGACCCTGTGGCCCCTGCTCGGAGATACATGTAGACCTCCGCACCGAGGAGGAACGTAAGGCCGTAGACGGCAAAACACTGGTGAACACAGGACACCCACAAGTAGTGGAGATCTGGAACCTGGTGTTCATCCAGTTCAACCGCAAGACGGATGGCTCCCTGGAGAACCTCCCGGCCCGCCACGTAGATACGGGCATGGGCTTCGAACGCCTTACCATGGCCATGCAGGGCAAGCGCTCCAACTACGACACGGACATATTTACCCCATACCTCCGTGCCATCGAAACGCTGTCTGGCATTCCCTATGGCAAGGAGGAAACCACCGACATCGCCTTCCGCGTAATCGCCGACCACTTGCGTGCCATCACGTTCACCATCGCTGATGGTCAGCTGCCCAGTAATACAGGAGCGGGCTACGTCATCAGGCGTATCCTCCGCAGGGCGGTTCGCTATGGCTACAGCTACCTGAACCTGCACGAACCCTTCCTCTACCGCCTGCTGCCGGTGATGGTGCAGCAATATGACGACCTGTTCCCCGAATTGGGTGAGCAGCAGAGCTTCATCTCCCGGGTGATACAAGAAGAAGAACATAGCTTCCTGCGCACGCTGGAACTGGGCCTGAAGCGCCTGGATCAGGTAACGGAGAAGCTGGCCCAAGGTGCTACCATCGACGGGCAGGTGGTGTTCGAGTTGTACGACACATATGGCTTCCCGGTAGACCTCACCCGGCTGATTGCCGAAGAGCGTGGCTTTTTGGTGGATGAAAAGGGCTTCGAAGCAGAGATGCAGCAGCAGAAAGACCGCTCACGGCAGGCGACAGCCATCGAAGCGGGCGACTGGGTGCAGGTGCAAGCAGCCAGCCGCGTGGAGTTTGTGGGGTACGACACCCCCGAAACCGAAGCGCGTGTACTGAAGTACCGCAAGGTGAAGCAGAAGCAGCAGGAACAATATCAGATTGTGCTCGACCAAACACCTTTCTACGCCGAAAGTGGCGGACAGATCGGCGATACAGGCGTGCTGCAATATAACGGCACCACCATCAAGGTGCTGGACACCAAGAAGGAAAACGAGCTGATCGTTCACCTGGTGGACACCATTCCGGCTGATCTGCCGGGTGTAGTGCAGGCCCGCATCGATATGGGCCGTAGAAGGGAAACCGCTGCCAACCACAGCGCCACCCACCTGATGCATGCCGCCCTGAAGCAGGTGCTGGGCGACCACGTGGCGCAGAAGGGCTCATATGTAGGGCCCGATCGTCTGCGCTTCGACTTCAGCCACTTTGAAAAGGTGACGGATGAACAGATTCGGCAGGTAGAGCAGATCGTAAATGAGAAGATCTGGGCCAACATTCCCAAACGGGAGGAACGTCATGTGCCCATTGACGAGGCAATGCAACGTGGTGCTACGGCACTGTTTGGCGAGAAATATGGCGATACGGTGCGCGTAATCACCTTCGATGCCGACTACAGCATGGAACTCTGCGGGGGCACCCACGTGGATGCTACGGGACAGATCGGGTTGTTCAAGGTGGTGAGTGAAGGTGCTGTGGCAGCCGGCGTAAGGCGGGTGGAAGCCGTGACCGGTCAGGCAGCTTATGACTATGTGAACCAATACATCGATCAGGTACGCGACATCGTGACCATCACCAAGAACACCAAGGATGTGGTGAAAGGTGTGGAGCACCTGGCCGAAGAGAACAAGCGCCTGCAAAAAGAGGTAGAAAAGCTGCAAGGCTTCCAGGTGAACATGCTGAAGCAGGAACTGGCCGCCAAGGCAGAAGCCATCAATGGCCACCACCTGGTGGCAGCGCAGGTGTCGGTGGATTCTGCTGATGCCCTCAAGAACCTGGCGTACGGATTGAAGCAGCAACTGGACAGTGTAGCAGTGGTGCTCGGTGCCGTGATCAACGACAAACCCATGCTGGCGATTCTCTTCAGCGATGATCTGGTCGCCAAAGGCCTGCACGCCGGCAACCTGATCCGTGAGGCCGCACGCCACATGCAGGGCGGTGGTGGTGGACAGCCTTTCTTCGCTACTGCGGGGGGTAAGCAAGTGGAAGGGTTGGGTGCGGCCATCGAGGCAGCCCGTACTGCTATTGCCGGAAGTCTGTAAGGCTTCCTAACCGGTTGCCGCACTGCACTGGCGACACAAAACACATGCTATGAGACCGACTGTACTGTGCACTTTCGTTTGTATCCTGCTGACACTAATCGCTTGTGGCCAGCAGAAAAGCACCGGAACCAACCCACATAACGGCGTTGACTACACCATTACCGGCGAGGTAACGGGTGCACAGGGACGTACGCTCTACCTGCAGGAGTTGCCCATCGCACGTCCCGGACAGCAGCCACAGACAGTCATCATCGACTCTGCGGTGATAGGAAAAGATGGCCGCTTCAGTCTGACAGGCCATGTATCAGAGCCAACCATCGGGTTGCTACTGGTGGATAACCAACATACGGCATATATATTCGTCGAAGAAGGCACTGCCACCTTTATGGCCGATTATAACAACTGGCAGGCGGCCAGTTTGGAAGGCTCCGCCGGCAGTGTGGTGATGCGCAACTTCCTGGGTAGTCTGGGCCAGCAGGTGAATGTGATTCGCACGCTCCAACAGCAAAGCCAGCTGCTGCGCCAACAACGCGCCCCTGCCGAGCAGCAGCAAGCCCTGCAAGAGCAGGAATACCGCGCCATGGATCAGTACTACTCGTTCCTGTATGCCTTTATCGACTCCACCTCCTACCCTGCCCTGGCACTGTATGCTACTGACATTCTCGACATCAATATGGATTTTGAACGGGTGAAAGCTATTCGTGCGAAGTATGCGTCCACAATGTCTGGAAGCCAGTACCTGGCGCAGATCGATCAAAAGTTGGCCACGGCCGGCAAGATGCTGGGGCAGACCGCGCCCGATATCCGACTGCCTAAGCCGGATGGCGACACACTGGCACTCAGCGACCTGCGCGGTCAGTATGTGCTCCTCGACTTCTGGGCAGCCTGGTGTGGCCCTTGCCGCCGGGAAAACCCCAACGTGGTGAAGTTGTATACCGAGTACAGTGAAGAGGGCTTTACTGTGTTTTCCGTGTCGTTGGACCGCAACCGCACCGACTGGCTGGCAGCCATTGAGGCAGACGGATTGGTATGGCCTAACCACGTGAGCGAACTCGCTTTCTGGAATACCGAGGCGATACGTCCGTATGGGGTGAACAGCATTCCGGCCACGTTTCTGGTGAATCCGGAAGGTGTCATCATTGCACAGAACCTGAGGGGCTTCAGCCTGGAGAAGAAGCTGGGAGAGCTGTTGGG
>CAYYHM010000087.1:0-4344 GCA_964471795.1 uncultured Chitinophagales bacterium
TCAAACTGGTATGTGACCGAAGTATTTGAAGCCAAACATGGCAACTGGCGCAGGGTGATTATCCGTAAAAGCTGCGATTGACAGCCATTGACAGTTGCCTGTCAGATAACAAGATAGATGTAAGGCCTTCCCTAGGGAAGGCCTTATCTTTGCGTTTATGTCCACCACCTGGTTTTACGCACCCGAGATAGCCCTTGATGGCTTGCTTCCTGAGGAGGAGGCGCACCATGCAGCACGTGTGCTGCGGCATAAGCCCGGCGACATGCTGGAAGTGACCGATGGAAAGGGGGCATTATTCCAGTGCCGCATCAGTGGCATTACAGGTAAAAAGGTGCAGGTAGAGATCATCGACATGGTGGAAGTACCGACACCACATTTCCAGGACTTCCATCTAGCCATAGCACCTACCAAGAACAACGACCGCATGGAATGGATGCTGGAAAAGGTCGCCGAGGTAGGTATCCGATCCATAACCCCCGTCATCTGTCACCACAGCGAACGGAAGGTCATCAACCCGGAGCGGTGGCAAAAGGTGCTGATCAGTGCCATGAAGCAGTCCGGAAAAACAACACTGCCAATACTGCATCCGGTAACAGCGGTGCAGCAGTTGCTGAAACAACCCATGGCAGGTATCAAGGCAATTGCCCACCTGTCGGACACGGGCAAGTCATTTCGTGACTGCCTGCAACCGGGCATTACAACCACCGTACTGGTTGGGCCGGAGGGGGATTTTTCGGACCATGAATTGTCACTGGCGCATGAAATGAACTGGACACCTGTGACGTTAGGGCCATACAGGCTTCGTACCGAAACGGCAGGCATGGTGGCTTGTGTACAATTCAACTTTATCAATCAAAACCAACCTGTTGCATGAGATCTGCCCTACTCATTTTATTGCTGGTGACTGTTCAGGGAGCATTCGGCCAATCTTCACTCAAGCTGGGCCTGTTGAAGTATCGTGGTGGTGGCGATTGGTATGCAGATCCCACGGCTTTGCCGAATATCAGCAAGTACGTGAATCAGGAGTTGGGCATGAACCTCGATCCCGCTTACGGTACAGTGGAGGCAGGTAGTCCGGAAATCTTCAACTACCCATTCCTGCATATCACAGGGCATGGTAACATCCTGTTTTCAGAGGAAGAGGCAGCCAACCTGCGCAACTACCTGATGGCTGGAGGTTTCCTGTACATCGACGATAATTATGGCCTTGATCCTTTTATCAGGCCGGCCATGAAACGGGTGTTTCCGGAGCTGGAATTCGTAGAACTGCCGTTTAGTCATCCTATCTACACTACACCCAATCCATTCCCCAACGGTCTGCCCAAGATCCATGAACATGACGGTAAGGAACCGCAGGGTTTTGCCTTAATCTGGCAGGGCAGGGTAGTATGTTTCTACACCTATGAGTGCGACATTACGGATGGCTGGGAGGATGCCGGCGTACACAACAATACACCGGAGAAAAGGCAGGCTGCGCTCCGCATGGGAGCCAATATCATCCGGTATGCCTTCACACAATAAACCCGGAATTCGGCTCGTCAGTGGCCAACAAATCAGATAGATCCTAACTGGCTAACAATTGCTTGATTCTTTTGATCAGGTCAGGGCCCTCATACACCAGGCCTGAGTACACCTGTATTAAATCGGCCCCATCGGCAAGCCTGTTCTTCGCATCAACAGGCGTCATAATACCGCCTACACCGATGAGTACGATGTTTTCCGGAGCTTTTCGGCGCAAGTAACGGATAACCTCACCAGACCTTGTGGTAAGCGGTGCACCACTGAGTCCACCGGCACCAATGGCTGTAATAGTAGAGGCGGGGGTAGACAGCGGTGCCCTGGCAATGGTGGTGTTGGTAGCGATGATGCCACTGATGCCGGCATCCTGTACAATGGCTACGATATCATCCAGCTGCCCGTCGGTGAGGTCGGGCGCTATCTTCAACAAGATCGGCTTGGTAACAGATTGCTGTCGATTTAACGCCTGCAGGTGCTTCAATAAGGCGGTAAGCGGTTCTTTCTCTTGCAGGTCTCTGAGCCGTGGCGTGTTGGGCGATGATACATTCACTACGAAATAGTCAACATACGGAAACAGCCCCAGAAAGCAGGCTTCGTAATCCGCAGCGGCCTCTTCGTTAGGGGTCCACTTGTTCTTACCGATGTTGCCACCGATGATGAGTCCCTCCGGTCGTTTCTTTAGTCGGTTGATGACCGCCTGTAACCCATCGTTGTTAAAGCCCATCCGGTTGATGAGTGCCTTATCAGATACCAATCGAAACAACCGTGGTTTCGGATTGCCGGGTTGTGGCTGTGGGGTAACCGTACCGATTTCTATGAATCCAAACCCCAGCGTAGCCAACTCATGCAGGTATTCAGCGTTTTTGTCGAGGCCCGCAGCCAGCCCTACCGGGTTGGGAAACTGTAATCCCATCACGTTGGCCGAAAGCCCAGAATCGGTATATCCATACGTCTGTCGCAACAGCCATTTCATGCCCGGCAGAGCACAGGCTAGCCGCAGGCTGCCAAATGTGAAATGGTGTGCCTTCTCCGGCGACATCCGGAAAAGAATATGTTTGGCAATAGTGTACAACATGATCGCATAAAGTTAGGCAGGTGGTGTCACTTTCTGTGGCGAAGCAGTCACCAATTTGTTTACTTTGAGGTGATGTCCGCACAACAACCATTAGCCGAAAGAATGCGCCCCCGTCAATTACAGGACGTAGTAGGGCAGACACATCTGATAGGACCCGGAAAGGTGCTCACCAATCTGGTGGATGCCGGCCAGTTGACCTCCCTCATCTTCTGGGGACCTCCCGGTGTCGGCAAGACGACACTTGCCAGATTGCTGGCACAAACGGCAGGGCTATTGTTTTTTCAGTTGTCAGCCATCAGCGCCGGAGTAAAGGAGGTACGAGAGGTAATTGCTACCGCCCGGAAAGCCGGCAAAGCGGTACTGTTCATTGATGAGATCCATCGATTCTCCAAATCACAACAAGACGCATTGCTGGGTGCTGTTGAGGAAGGTGTCATCATATTGATTGGTGCGACTACCGAGAATCCATCCTTCGAGGTGATCAGTGCTTTGCTGTCCAGGGCTCAGGTGTATGTGTTGGAGCCATTGTCTGCGGAAGAAATGGTAGAGCTGGTCAACCGGGCCATCAAACAGGATGTGGTGTTGTCGGCCAGACAGATTGAAGTCCGGGAGTTGGATCTCCTGTTGCGCTACAGTGGAGGTGACGCCCGAAGGTTGCTGAATCTGCTGGAGCTGTTGGTTGTGCAGACACCGGATCCGGTTGTGATTACCAATGATCTGACTGAACAGCTCATACAGCAGAAGATGGTCAGGTACGACAAGACGGGAGAGCAACACTATGACCTCATTTCAGCTTTTATCAAATCCATCCGTGGCAGCGACCCCAACGCCGGTCTATACTGGCTCGCCAGGATGGTAGAAGGTGGAGAAGATCCTGTCTTCATCGCCCGAAGACTGCTCATCCTTGCGGCTGAAGACATCGGCAACGCCAATCCCAACGCACTCCTCCTAGCGGATGCTACCTTCAGTGCGGTGGAAAGAATCGGGTACCCCGAGTGTGTCATCAATCTCGCACAGTGCGTGACCTATCTGGCGGCGTCACCGAAGTCCAACGCTGCCTATGTCGGCATCAAACAGGCACAACAAGCAGTGCGGCAAACTGGTGATCTGCCCGTACCCGTGGCCTTGCGGAATGCACCTACCAAATTGATGAAGGACCTTGGGTATGGAAAGGGATATAAGTACAGCCATGACTACGCAGAAAACTTCGCAGAACAAGAGTTTCTGCCGGAAGGACTGGAAAACACCGCGTTCTATCAGCCCGGCGACAACCCGCGCGAGCAGGAGATAGCCAAACGGCTACAAGGATTGTGGAAGGGGAAGTATGGCTATTGATTCTTGCCGTATTGTCTGCCGCGCATGTTGATGACGCCGAGTGCGGCTTCCTTGATAATGCCTTTGCTCATCTTGGACTTGCCTGCTTCTCTGTCAATGAAGGTAATCGGCACCTCCATGAGCCGGAACCCCAACTTCCAGGCAGCGTACTTCATCTGTATCTGAAAGGCATAGCCTACGAAGTGGATCTTGCTGAAATCGATGGCTTCCAATACCTTACGCGTATAGCACACGAAACCTGCAGTAGTATCTCTTACAGGCATACCTGTAATCAGTCGGGCATACACCGAAGCCCCGTAAGAGATCAAGATACGGGACAAAGGCCAGTTCTTCACCCTGCCGCCTTTCACATACCTGGATCCGATACTCATGTCAGCACCAGCTTGAGTGCAGGCCTCTTTCAGCGCTACCAACTT
>CAYYHM010000087.1:4444-8954 GCA_964471795.1 uncultured Chitinophagales bacterium
ACCGTTTTGCATGATCATGCGCCTGCCATTGTCGATAAAGTCACCCTCCTTTCCCATCTCATGCAGGAAAGTGACATTGTTCTGCAGTGTGTCGTATCGCTTCAATTGCGCCAGCAACACCTCATAGGTTGCCTGAATATCCGCTTCGGCACTATGGGCGTTGGTAAGGACTTTGTCGCAGTAGAACTTGTAGGCAGCAGTTAGGTCTCGCCGTTCCATCAGGGTGAAGATCTTGAAGACGTCGATCAATCTGCGTCCGTCGGTGCCAAAGGGTATCCCCGACCGCATCATTTCTTCTGCCAGCATGGGAATATCGAACCGGTTGGAGTTATAGCCACCGAGGTCACATCCCTGCAGGAATTCGTTGATCTCACCGGCCAGTTCACCGAAATGCGGGCAGTCTGCTACATCACTATCGCTGATGCCATGTACCATTGTGGCTTCCGGTGGGATAGGTCTTCCCGGATGAAACCGTTGCACTTTCCACTCCTGCCGCTGATCGGGATGCACCTTCATCATGGCAAGCTCTACGATCTTATCTGTTGCCGGGTCGGTACCGGTACTCTCGATATCAAAAAATACAATGGGTCGCTCCAGATGCAGCATAGGATTATAGGTTTATGGGTACTCCGATAAAGGTACCCAATTTGACTAAGTCCAGTCCACCCAGGTTACCGGAGCTCATCAGCAACAGGTTGTTATCCATCCAAGGTTGGGTGGCGATGAATTGTTCTACTTCTTCCAATCGACTGGTAATCAACAGATCATCACGTTGAAAATGCGACCGCACCTCATCAGCGGTCATCGGTTTGCCCTTCTTTGCCAGCGCTTCGGGATTCAGGTATACGCAGGCGGTAGTGGCGGCATCCAGCGTATGGGCGTAGGTTACGATGAAGTCTGGATTGAGGCTGGAAAAGGTATGCAGTTCCAGCACGGCGGTGAGACGGCGGGTGGGATACCGCTCGCGCATCGCCTGCACGGAGGCTTTCACTTTGCTGGGTGCGTGGGCAAAGTCCCGAAATACCGATACCGTTGCATGTTCGCCGAGTAGCTGTAGTCGTTTAGCTGCCCCCTTGAACGTGGTCAGGGCCTGCCAGAAATCATGTGTACTCACGCCCAGTAGCCCACAAACGGTACAGGCACCCATGGCGTTCTCCAGGTTGTGGCGACCGAATATCTGCAGGGGGTAGGTGCTATCCTCCACAGCCACCTCCGTTCCTGTATCGGTGGCACTGTAGGGTGCTGCTTCATATGGATGAAGGCGCACCTTGTTAGCCCAGTTGGGTAGTAGTCGGCTCAGGTGATCATCACCGCTATAATATATCAGGTCGCCATCAGGCATGAGACTAAGGCCGAATAGCCGAAACTGATCCACGTACTCGGTAAAAGTGGGGAAGGCATTCATGTGATCCCAGGCAATGCCGGTGATCAGTGCAATATGCGGCTGATAGTGTAGAAACTTCGGCGTGCGGTCGAGGGGAGAGGTCAGGTATTCGTCACCCTCAATCACGATGATGTCGGCATCCGGATCCAGCCTTACCATGGTGTCGAAGCCCTCCAGCCTGGCGCCAACCAGGTAGTTGAAGTTATATCCCAGCGTGCGCAACACATGCATCACCATGGCAGTAGTGGTGGTTTTTCCGTGGCTGCCGGCAATCACCACTCTTTTTTGGTGCTGTGACTGCTGAAACACGAACTGTGGAAAGGAATATACAGGCAGGTTCAGCTCCATAGCCCGGATCAGCTCCGGGTTATCGGCACGGGCATGCATTCCCAATATGATGGCATCAATGTCGGGTGTGATTCTCCCTGAATCCCAGCCGGTTGTAGCCGGCAGCAGGCCATGTTGTGCCAGCAATGTTTTGGCCGGATCATAGATCTCATCATCAGATCCGGTGACGGAATTTCCACTATTTTTGAGGGCGATAGCCAGGTTGTGCATTATGCTGCCCCCGATGGCAATAAAATGAAATTTCATGCGCTTTTATCTAAACAAATTGAAACTTTCTACGTAGAAGAACAATGTAACAAGCCACTATCATCAACCACTAAATATCAATCATCATGTTTGCCACCCAGAAATCTGCCAGAATCCTCTTCACCGTAGTAATGGTTGCCTTCCTTACTGTGATGGCCAGCTCTTGTAAATCCAGCCAATATGGTTGTCCCAATGCAATCACCAAGGCGGAGCAGGCTGACAGGACGAACGGTTAATCCGGATAGATAAACGTAACATCCTGACGTATGTCGGGATGTAGACTCAACGCGACAGGGCAGGTTCTTCCTGCCCTTTCCAGTATCTGCCGGGTCTTGTTGTCAAGTCCTTTTGGCATCTGGATCGTCAATCTGATGCCGCCGATCCTTCTCGGCTCTTCAGCCATTATCTTTACGACCTCGGCGGTTGTTCCCTCCAGCGACCAACCGTTATCCATAGCCTTGATGCCCATAATGGTAAGCATGCAGGAGGCCAGGGAGGTGGCACACAGGTCAGTGGGGGAGAAGGCCTCACCCTTGCCCCGATTATCAACGGGGGCATCTGTTACTATTTGATTGCCGGAGCGGATGTGGAGGCATGTTGTACGCAGGGTGCCTTCATAGGAAACCGCAGCAGTAGGTGCAGTGTGGGTCATGTGGTACGATTGTGGTTGAACATTTGCTCGGTATGGCTTGTCATATCATCATCAAAACAGAATAAGGTCTAACTATTTTTCTACCTTTATCGTTATTACAAATGTCGTGAAATCCTGTCTCATCATATTGTCCTTGTTGGGGAGCATTTGGCTGTCGGCTCAATCGCTGGAAAAGAGCAACGGTAACGACCGTGTAGGGCTCCGGACAACAGAGGACCTGAGTTTCGGGTTGCGGCTGCACACCAACGGCTGGAGTATCTCCGGCACTTATGGGAAGATAACTGGTGCGCAGAAATCCCGCTACTGGCATTTCGAACTCATGGAGATTCAGCATCCTAAGGAAGTTCGACAGTCCAACGACTTCGCATTGGGCAGGTTCGGCATTTCGCCCAAGCCATTTGTTTTCGGTAAGGCCAACGCATTCTATGCGCTGAACGTCGGCTTCGGTAATCGAAAACTCATTGGCGGAAAAGCGGAACGCAGTGGAGTTGAAGTGAATCTGGTATACCAGGCCGGCCCTTCTCTGGGAATGGCAAAGCCGTATTATCTGGATCTGATTTACGAAACGGATAATCCATTTGATCCTCGCATCATACCACAGCGGTTGACAGAAGAAAACCGCGAAAAATTCCTCGATCCTTCGTCCATTTATGGTGCCTCCGGATTTACCAGAGGCTTAAGTGAACTTAGAATATTTCCAGGCGTTCATGGTAAAGCAGGCCTTTCCTTCGACTGGGCAAGTTACAATGAGTTTGTAACTGCACTGGAAGTAGGCATCGGCCTCAATGCCTACGCCAGACGTATTCCTATCATGGCGGAAGAACAGAATAATGCGTATTTCATCTTCCTCTACCTCGGAATTCATGTAGGCAAAAAGTGGTAATTTCGACCAGCTCAACAAGCCTGTATGATTGAACTTCCAGTGATTACTCCGCAGGAGAACCGACAGAAAAAACCCAATTGGTTACGGGTGAAGCTACCGGTAGGCCAGAGCTATCGGCAGGTGAGGGGAATCGTAGATGAGCACAAATTGCACACCATCTGTGAAAGTGGCAACTGTCCCAATATGGGCGAATGCTGGGGCGCGGGTACTGCCACATTCATGATCCTTGGAAATGTATGCACGCGATCCTGTGGATTCTGTGCTGTAGCCACCGGCAGGCCTTCCGCTGTAGACTGGCAAGAACCCGAAAGACTGGCGAACGCCGTGAAACTCATGGGAGTGAAGCATTGTGTGATCACCTCTGTAGATCGTGATGACCTGAAAGATGGAGGTTCTACCATTTGGGCAGCCACAGTCAGAAAGGTACGGGAAGTAAGCCCCGGCACCACCATGGAAACACTGATTCCCGATTTCAAAGGGGTGTGGGAAAACCTTGACCGGGTGTTGGAAACACGACCTGAAGTAGTGTCACATAACATGGAAACGGTAAAGCGCCTTACCCGCCTTATCCGGCCACAATCCAAGTATGACCGTAGCCTGGAGGTGTTGCAACGGATTCGCGCTGCGGGCATACGCACCAAATCGGGCATCATGCTAGGTCTGGGTGAGACGGAGCCCGAAATTCTGGAAACCATAGACGATCTGGCACAGGCAGGAGTGCAGGTGCTAACCATTGGCCAATACCTGCAGCCTACCAAGATGCATGCTGAGGTGATAGAATTTGTACATCCGGATAAGTTCGAGTTCTACCGTGAATATGCGCTCGACAAAGGGTTCATGTTCGTCGAGAGCTCTCCGCTTGTCCGGTCATCCTATCATGCTGAGAAGCATGTTGGGTAATCTGAATGTCATTTATATGATGGAAGTCATGTTCCGTCGTGAAAATGTGTTAATTTTCCACGTCCTAAAATGAAAGCAAAAGCAGGAAGTATGAAGA
>CAYYHM010000088.1:0-8922 GCA_964471795.1 uncultured Chitinophagales bacterium
GTAGATAGTGGGTGCTGCGATTCATGAGACTGCCACGGCTGCGTTGAATATCTTATTCAGGATTCACCCAATTATCAGATTTTGTAGTATTACGCAAGTGGTGCAGCCTCGCAGTTGTCGTGAGAGGGGGAAGTCGTTCCCAAGCTGCATTCACTTACCAAAGCAGGATTTTGCTTCTAAGCGACAGCAACTTATAAACTCATCAACTCTTCAACTTTTACCCTTCTCCCCGAGAAAAATAATTCTACAAAAGCAGGATTCCACTAGTTAGCGAAGCATCTACAAGGAATTTCCCGATCACATCATCACACCACATTCAGCACCTGTTCCTTGATCTTTTCCAGGTCGTCTTTCATGTGTACGACATGGCGCTGCATGGCTGCGTGCTGTGCCTTAGAGCCGATGGTGTTGATTTCGCGACCTATCTCCTGCGACAGAAAGTTGAGTTGCTTTCCTACATGCCAGTCCTCACTATCGAGCAACTCCAGGAAGTAATCGCAGTGGCTGCGCAGGCGTACCTTTTCCTCACTGATATCCAGCTTCTCCAAATAATATATCAGTTCCTCCTCAAATCGGTTGCGGTCTACCTGATCGGTACCTACCCACTCCTTCAGTTGCTCTTCCAGCCGGTTGCGCAGGCGGGAGATGCGTTCAGGGTCGAGCTGGTCTACCGCTTCCAGGTGCAGCATAATGGATTCTATGTGTCCCCGGAAGTCAGCCGCCAGAATAGCTCCTTCGCGGGTGCGGAACTCATTCACTGCATCCAGACTCGTCTGCACCCCCTGCATGATCTGCTGCCACAGGGCTGGATCCGGCTCCGCATCACCGGGCGTAATCACATCCTGTATGCGCAACACATGACCGAGCAGATCCGTAGGTGTAGACAGCTCCTGCACCAACGGCTGCAGCTGACGAAGATAGGCACGAGCCAGTGCCAGATTGATTTGTTGGGATGGCACAGCAACCCCTTCAACCGTTATGGTTACTTCAATCTTTCCCCTTCCCAGTGCCTGACTCACTGCGTTGCGCAGCTCATGCTCGAACGGTCGGAAGTATCCCGGAAACCGCAGATTGACATCAGTGTACTTACTGTTCAGGGTTTTGATCTCAACGGTAAAGTGGGCCTCATCGCGGGTAACAGCTACCCGTCCGAAACCGGTCATTGAACGAAGCATAGGTCATGAGTTGTTGGTGTAAAGATAGGTTTCTGGCTAATGGTTTATGGTTTGTGATTTGTGGTTTGTGGTTTATGGTTTGTGGTTTGGTGAGGGGGTTGTTGGATATCTTGAGTTGACGATTGAATAATAACCCATTGCTAGTCCGCCGGCAGCCAATAGTTATTGATGCTTGAGGATTGTTGGCCTGACTAATTATCTGATTTTCTCCTTACCTGGTCATCTACCATCACCAGATAGATCAGTTCGCTGGTAATAAGTGAAGCTTAATTCAGCTTATCCGGAGCAATCAGCTGGAACTCAGGAATCACCACTTCGAAGTGCTTGCCGTCAAACTGGCGCTCCATCAGGTAAGAGCCATACATCTTACCCATCTCAGAGCGCAGGTGACATCCGGACACATACTGGTGATTCTGACCCGGCTCTATAACCGGTTGCTTGCCGACTACACCTTCTCCCTGCACTTCCCGTTTGGTGCCGATGCTATCTACGATGTACCAATGTCTGCTGATGAGCTGCACGGTATGCATGCCCATGTTCTCGATGGTTATCCGGTAGGCAAACATATACTCATTAGATAAGGGCCTACTATACTCGGGTTGATAGTAAGTTTCTACACTAATCTTTACACCTTCCGTGATTTCGGTCACCATGATTCAAACAGGATGAGGCTAAAAATACCATAAAACACCTGTATTCACAACACACTGCCGCCCAGAAAGTTGGCTACCCAGGCGACTGCCTGTGCTTTGGCAACAGTAAGGTCATCATTGATCAGCACCTTATCAAATTTTCTGGCGTATTCCATTTCCATGTGTGCCCTTGCCAGCCTTTCTGCCAGCATGTCTGCGCTTTCTGTAGCCCTGCCCCTAAGCCTGTCTTCCAGCACCTCAACAGAGGGTGGCTGCACGAATAAGGCCAACGCTTTATCCCCGAAGTGTCGCTTCAGATTCAGGGCTCCCAGCACATCCACATCAAAGATGATGACCTTGCCCAGTTGCCACAATCGCTCCACCTCACGCAACAGGGTGCCGTAGTACTTTCCCGGATACACCTCCTCCCACTCTACGAACGCACCCTCCTCCACCGCCCTGCGGAAGGCTTCCTGTGACAGAAAATAGTAGTCGTGCCCATCTGTTTCCCCGGCTCTGATAGGCCGTGTGGTAGCGCTTATACTAAAGGCCAGCTCCGGAAACGATGCCAGCAGGTGGCGGGCAATGGTAGTTTTTCCTGATCCGCTGGGCGCGGTGAGTATGACAACCTTTTCTTCCATGCCTATTCCCATTTGAAGGTGAGCAATGATATGGTTAAACCGGCTATCAGCCATATGGACAACACGGCAACGTCTACCCACGGGCTGGGAGTGAGCCACGTGTAGTACAGGGCATCTTCAAAGAACCCCTTGTTCCACAACCGCTTGGTAAGTTCCACTGCATAGGTAATGGGCAAGGCCTTGGCCAGCGTCTCCAGCCAATTGGGCAAATCGAGTGGGATGGCGCCAGACAGGAACAACATCGGGTAATAGATGAGCTGCCCCACCACATTAACGGTACGAACACCCCTGACGAAGCTCGCAATCATCAACCCAATGGAACCAAGGCTCAGGAAACTAAATAACATAGCAGCAACAAAGAGTATCGGATTACCGTCAAACGTAGCGCCATAGAATAAGATCCCGATGATGATCAGCAGCACTATGCCAAGTATGAGTATCAGCAAATTGGCCGTAGCCATGCTGAGCAGGATGGTAAGCGGACTGATGGGCGTTACCCGAAGCTTCTTCAGGTAGCGCATATTGCGGTACTTAACGATGTATATGGGGATATTGAACACGCTAACACCGGTGGTGACAATGATGATGAATGCCGGAATGTACAAGTTGATGGCACCCTGTATCACCTGTTCGCGGGGGAGAAACACGTGCATGGTGAGAAACAGGAACATCAGGGGGAACAGCAAGTTGAAGAACACCGCTACCGGTTCCCGCAAAAAGATGCGGAACTCAGCCAGGGTCAGGTGCAGGTATTGTCTCCACATATCAGTCGCGCAGGGCTCTGCCGGTTAGTTCCAAAAATACGTCTTCGAGGTTGGGCTGTCGGATGGCGAGATCGAAGAACGGGATCTGTTGCTCCGTGAGCCAGGTAATAATTGTAGCGATGTGCTGTACTTCTGAGAGCGTAACACTGATTTTTCCCTGATTGTCAGTTGTCTCGCTGACTTCCGGCAGTTGTGCCAACAAGGCGGGCAAGCCGGGATGGTCGCTGTAGAACTGGACATGAAAGTGCCGGTGTGTCTTGCGCACCAGCTGTCTGGGGCTGTCCAGTGCCATGAGCTGCCCATGGTCTATGATGGCCACGCGGTCGCACAGGCGCTCCGCCTCCTCCATGAAGTGGGTAACCAGCACAACCGTCTTGCCCATGTCTCGCACTTTCTCCACCATCTGCCAAATGGCTCGCCGTGCTTGTGGATCGAGCCCGGTAGTCAGTTCATCGAAGAAAACGATATCCGGGTCGTGCACCAGTGCAAGCGCTATGGACAGGCGTTGCTTTTGGCCACCCGACAAGGTATCGAATGTGCTGTTCAGCTTTTGCGTGAGGCCCAGCTCCTCCATCAACGGCAGGTAATGTTGCTCACGTGGCGTGCGATGGTACAAAGCAGCAAACAAACGTAAGGCTTCTTTCACCTTTATCCGGTCGGGCAGCACGCTCTCCTGCAATTGTATGCCGATGTGGGGTTTCAGCCGGTGAGCATCCTTGTGGGGATCCATGTCCAGGATCCGCAGACTACCGGAAGTAGGCTGCCGCAGACCCTCCAAACACTCCACGGTGGTCGTCTTGCCGGCACCGTTGGGCCCAATGATGCCAAAGATTTCCCCCCGGTCTACCGTAAAGCTGATGTCTTGCACAGCTTGCACTTCACCATATTGCTTACACAGATTTGCTACCTGAATAACAGACATACCGGAGAACATATTAGACTGCCTGCAGATAAAGCAGCGCGTAACGGGATTTCTGGCAACAAATGTAGGGGAAGACCGGCATATGTCCTCCACAGGGGCAAGGATATGTAGCTTACCGCTCCATTTCCAGTTCCAACTGTCGCTTCAGCTCTGCCATGGCCGGCAGCAGCTCGCTGGCCTCTTGTGGCCAATGGTCGTCGGTTTCCTGTAATGCCCCAAAAGCTTCTGTAAGGGCATGCAACTCCAGCGACTGTAAGGTTGGTTTCATGCTGTGGCGCAAGGCAGACAGGGTTTCAAAGTTGTGATCGGCAATCGCTTGTTTGATTTCAGCAATCTTGTCAGTAAACATACTGACACAGGCCTGCAGGAAATCGTGGTACAAGGATTCATCACCCTCGAACATGTCCCTGAGTTCACGAAATGATAGTGTCTCAATGAATCGATACATGGTTTCTGTAAAAACTTTGCAGGAATGAATATAGCTTATCCGGCGCAATTGGCTTGGTAATTACCGCATGAAATCCCAGTTCTTTGTACCTGTTTACATCAGAGATCTCAGCATTGGCAGTAAATGCCACCACGTGGGTTTGTACGTTCAGTTGCGACTCCCGGCGTATCATCCCAAATGCTTCAATGCCGTCAATAATCGGCATCTGAATATCCATCAGAATCAGATCGAACGCTTTTTGGCGGCAGATCTCCAGTGCCTCTTCAGCCGAACTGACCACTGAAAGATGCACGCCCCACGGTTTCACCATCTTCTTCATCAAAAACTGATTGGGGATGGTATCTTCCACGTACAGCAGCTCCATGGGCAACTGCTGCATGGTGGGCAACTGTGCGGAAACAGTTTCCTCCTGAATCTGCCGTCCCAATGGCAAGACAAGGGTAAACGAAAAGCGAGAACCTTCGCCCAGGGTGCTCTCAATGTGCATCTTGCTGTGCATCAACTGCAGCAGGCTGTTGACAATGCTTAGCCCCAGCCCCGTACCTCCGTACTCGCGGGAAATGGAGCTACTCTCTTGCATGAACGCTTCCTGTACCTTTCCTATGTTGTCTGGATGAATCCCTTTCCCGGTATCGGAAATGGTAAACCGTAGTGTTACACCGCTGGTGCTGCGCCCGATTTCTTCCACCATCAGGCTCACCTTTCCTTTAGCGGTAAACTTCACGGCATTAGACAGCAAGTTATTGAGCACCTGCGACAAACGGATATCGTCTACCAGCACCTTATGCTTGAGGGTATTCGGCAGCTGCAGGGAAAGCTCCAGACCCTTGTCAGCAGCCTGATTCTCAAACTGCTTCATGATGTGCCCCGACAGCCGTTCCAGGTTCACATATTCAGGGTGCAGCTCCAACTTGCCGGAAGAGATCTTGGAGAAGTCCAGGATATCGTTGATGAGGCCCATCAGGTGCTGTGCTGAATGCGACACAGACTGCATCATGTCCTTCTGCTCATCTGTCTGCGACTGCTTCAGCAGGAGGTCGCTCAGCCCCATGATGCTATGCAGGGGCGTGCGGATCTCATGGCTCATGGTGGACAGGAACTCATCCTTGGCCTTCAGCGCCTTACGAAGCTGCTCCTCTGCTTCCTTGGTGTTGGTGATATCCAGCGCAAAAGAAATCAGATAACGCACTTGATTTTGCTCGTCGTGGCGGATGGTAACCACTTGTCGACCCACCAGGTAATACTGATTACCTTCATCCAGATAGCGCACCAATTCTTTGATCACAGGCCGATCGGAGGCCCATGCCTCCGCATCTTCCCGCTCTAGGGTGTCGAGTATTTCACCGGTAAACAACTGTGTATTGGTCTTCATCATAGCCAACTGGCTATCTACACCTGTCGTTTGGATAAAGCTCTTGTTGACAAATACGAACTGCTTGTGTTCGTTCTTCAGGTAGATGTCGATGGGCAGGGCATTCAGGATGTTGTTCATCAGCGAGCGCTGTTCTTCCGCCATTTGCCGAAGTCGCTTCGACTCGGTGATATCGCGTATAAAGCTGGAGAAGATGACGGTATCTCCTACCCTGATGGGCGTGATGAATAATTCCACATCGATGGTAGTGCCGGCTTTCGTGCGGGCTATGATCTCAATTTGTTTGTTGAGAACCGGACCTTCCCCGGTGTTGTGGTAATGTGCCATACCCTTATCATGGGCACCTGCCATCTGTGGTGGAATGATGAGTTCAGTAAGGGGTTTCCCCATAGCCTCCTCTTCTGTAAACCCAAATATCTGCGTAGCTGCTCTGTTCCACTTGATGACATTACCACGTGCATCGGCTGTAATCACTGCATCGAGTGCGGTATTGATCACATTGTCTGTGATTAACTGGCTTTGTTCCAGTTCAACAAGGGCCTCTGAGAGCTGCCTGGTTTGCCGGGCAATCTCCGACTGCATGTTGTTGGTCAGCTTCCTGTTTTCCTCATCCTTCTCACGCATGCTGTTCCGCAGGCTGTTCAACGACCTTGCCAGCTCCTTCAGCTCGGTTACCTGTACCCGCATGGGAATGGCTATGTCGTAGTTTCTGCGGGACAGTTCACGAGACACGTTGGTAGCGGAAATCACCGGCCTGGTAAATCGCTGTGCCAGCAGGTAATTGATAATTAGTGTGGCAACAAACATGAACAGCAGAAACAAATAAATGCCCCGGTTCAGGTCCCAGAGTTCCTCGTTGAAATAGGCATTATCGGTTCCCAATATCACATAGCCTTCCAGTGCCGTTGTAGAGAACATCTGCCTTTCGGTCAGATGTACCTCCGAAGGATTCAGAATGATATCATCGGAAAAGTCGGCCGGATATTTGGCCAGCACCATTGGTTGACCGTCTTCTTCCAGCACGATGGCTGCAAACGTGAGTGTGTTGCTCCCGGCTACATAGTCGATGGTTTGCTTGATCGCTGAATAATCGTCCTTCTCCAGTGCAATCCGGATACTGATGGACATGGTCTTGGTCAACTCAAGCAATGCCTCATGATTAAACTGCGTGAGGGCTTTTTCCTGCCGGGCAGGTAGGTAAATAGCAATTACACCTACCACCAGAAACGTTGACGCTACCAGGGGAATCCAGAACTGGACAACAAGCTTATTGAGCCAGCCTTTCATTCACGCGGGATTAACCATTTTTCGGTTCCGGAATCGGTAAATACAATGGCAATCGCCCCTTCATTGTTGGCAATATATCGGAGCACATCCTCGTGGGTATCCACAAAAACGGGCGGGTTACTACGACCCTGAAACACCTGCGACAGCCAGAATTTCTGCAAAGCTGGTACTGAACCTTTGAAATACATATCGGCAACATACTGGCACTCTGCTGAAGAGCTGCCTTGCATCACCACCGTTACCGGTTTCCTACTGGGAAATATCACCACAGATCCGGTAAACACACTCTGCAGTTGACGGCTGGTAATGGTCGTGTAGCCGGTATTGTTTCCAATCACCCAAAAGGTGGATGGCGCTGTCTGTCCATACAGCGGAAGAAGCCATAATGCCAGACACAGGAAAAGCCACATACGCTTAAAAACCATATGCTACCTGTATTTTAACTTCCCACTTATTTGGCACGGTATGCCCATGCATCGCCATCTGGTGATAGGAGAAATATCGTTCCACCTGAAATTTCATGTTGACCAGGTAGCTGAAATCATAACGCGTTCCAAGACCGAGTTTCAATACCTCCATAGGCATGGAGTGCAGGTCATTGTGGGCAATGTTGATGTAGTCCACCAGCATGAAGTAAACGTTCTTATCTTCCTGTCCTAGCAGGTTCTTCTTTGGCCGGTAGCCAAGATAGGTAAAGAAGGTGCTATTATCGGCGCGTCCCAGACTGTCGGACGTAGAAGCATTGTAGAAACCCTCTACCAAAGTTTCAAACCGGTTGCCGAAATAGGCAAATGAACCTGCTACTATGTCGAACACGATGTCCTTTGGATAGCGCTCTGCCATGATTTGGTGAAAAGAATTCACATGACCGCTGTGTGAACTGGCACGATTGTTCTTCAACACATCCCGGTAGTAGCTGGCACCAAAGCGCATCTCCTTCACCGGTTTGAAATGGAAGGCTGCTGTGAATGACTTGCCGATACCGTCATCTGAAAAATCTGTGGATGAGATGCCATTGCCAAGTACAACATCATATCCGAATCCCCACTTGCCGATGTTCTGGCCTTGCAACCGAAGTCCCAGGGTGTGTACAGGCATGAATACCCCAAATACCTGCGGCCTGTCGATGGTTGGAAAGAACAGGCGGCCATGGTGGTACACATCATTCCAGTAATCCAATGGGGTGTGCATCTTGCCCAATATCACGGAATGATTTTCCAGATAGTCGAACTTGATGCGTGCCCGCTCTATGCTGGCTCGGAAGGTACCTGCAGAATTGAGGGTCACAACCGTTTCTCCCAGGAAAGATATTCTGTCTGTAATCCGAGAGTTGATGAACAGGTCATGCTCACCTAACGAAAACGTACTGAGTATATCGCTACCTTCTTCTTGCTCTACAATGGCCTCAATATGACCGAAGTAACGAAAGTCAGTTTTTTGACCATTTACCGATATGGAAGTCAGCCCAATACCGAAAACGATACTAACAAATGCACGAAATAAAGCTGGTTTAATCATGAAAACGTGGGAATGCGTTGTGGTCAACCGGTCAAAAATAACATGTAATAAATAGGCGCTACTAAGGTAAAACAAAGATTTCACCTGTAAAACGCATGAAATGAATCATATCATCGATGGAAGATCGATTCCATATGGACGAATGAAAAGGGGGACGGGGGAC
>CAYYHM010000089.1:0-8885 GCA_964471795.1 uncultured Chitinophagales bacterium
AGCGCCTCACCCCTGTATCCTGCCGGTAGCGATAGTGTCAACTGTGCCGTGGTGGTGACCGGCTGTGGCCTCAATTGCCACGCACCCGGCTCCGGGCGTAGCTGCGCCCATCCCGTGGGTGTGGAATCCACACAAGACGGTACACCATACTTCACTAAAAACAGATCCTGATCCCCTCCCCCATCTTGCCGAATGGTGTCGGTGCCCGCTTGTAGCCATTGCACAAAACGACCTGCCATGTAGATATTCCCATTGCCATCCGTGGCCATTTTCATAATGGTACCACTAGGTTCGGGTTCATGCATTGCTATATGTCCTCCCGTGCCGGTAGCCTCATCATAGTATACTGCATAAAGCACATTCTCTCTACCCGTTATTGTTTCTACCCGTGTGAATCCAAACTCACTGTACCCTCCGGTTTTACCAGCAGAATACATGGTGTCGTTCACCACCAAAGTGGCGTCATCCCCGCTTGTTGCCTGGTTGGCACTGAGGTTTGTCTTGTGAAACTGTAGATTACCATCCAGGTCTACCTTGCCAAAGTAATTTTGGCCACCACCTGTACCACCCTGCGCCCACATCGTGTCTCCAAACACAACTACCGGGGTCAGGCCGGAGCCTTTGGGTGTGGTGGCTACATAGCCCCCAAAATACAGGTAATTGCCATGCAACTCAATGTCAAATATCGCAGTCCACGGTCCCGGCTTATTCTGATGACCCCGCAACCACTGCAACTGCCCCTGCGGGTTGAACTTGGCCAGGTACATCCCAGCATTCACAGGTGTGCCGCCTATTTCTACACTGTTGTTTTCAATTACGCGGCCTCCCAGATAGACGTTCCCTTGATCATCTATCTCAATGCCTTCCAGATGGTGATGAAGAGTTGGTGATGGATTGCAATACATGAATACCCTATCCATGTTGAAACTTGTATCAAATACGCCTATATGGTAGCCCGTCATCACTGGAAATCCTTGTACCGTGCCGGCAAACGTTCCAAAGCCAACCCATAATGTATCACCCCTTTTTCCCATCTCCATAGGCCACGAGTTTTGCTGCCCTCCTGCCCAAAGCCATTCAAAATTCTCCAACTCCCCATCCAGACTGATCTTACTTAAATAGGCACGTGGATTAGTGAAGAAAGTGCTATCAAAAAAGTAATAGGGCTTGTTATTAATCCCATCGGCAAAGCCCAGTAAGTATATATGGTTACCGATAATTTCAATATAGCTTTTAAATTCATTGTCTTGTGATCCCATTAATTCAAACCACCTTATATTGCCTTCACAATCAAAACTGATCAATAAGTTATCTAATGCGCCATACCCATTGTACATTGAATCACCTATAAAATGCGCAGGTGAGACCACGCATGTTACATAGATATTCCCTTCATCATCCACCTCCATATCATGTATGGCTTCTCTATATTCTTGAAACGCCCCGCCCCAGCGCTGCGCCCACTGAAACGTGCGCTGCCCCTGCGCTACTACTAGCAGCTGGAGAAAGAGAAGGAATAGGAAGGTGTAAGTGTGTTTCATGGCTTGCGATTTATGGTTTATTGTTTATGGTTTGTTGTTTGTGGTTTATTGTGAGGGAAAGGCGACTTCGGCTCATCTGCTCCTGTTTTGCGGATTGGCTCGGCTACTTCTTCCCTTTTCAACTTTTACACTTTTACACTTTCGGTTATAGGTCAATTGGAACAGGGTAGGTTAGCACAAACTTGTAGGCGGCATAGCTCCCGGGTTGCCTGATTCATCAATAGTATATCCAGACAGTAATTTTTGTTAGCAGTAGCTACTCCAAACCCGTACCCACTTATGTACGGATAGGCAGCAGTAAGTGGAACCGAAGCCGTAGTAGATACTGACCCATTATTGGATTGTACTACCACATCCCAACTACCGACAATCGTTGTATCAACTGATACCCGCCAATAGAGTGACATAATGGTGTCTCCTTGCGGAGTGATGCTATCGCACACCACCAGGTCAAGTGCCGGTGTAAAGTAGTCCGAACAATCAGCTACAGGACGTTCACACGGTGGAATGGCTACACATATCGTTGCTCTGCAGTATTCACCATTTAGGGTATCCACAATTACCACATCTATACATACTGAGTCTGTCTGATAAGTAACCAGATAGCCATGCACGCTCCCAAATCCGGCACTCACCTGTGAAGGATCGTAAGAAAGCACCTCCGCTTGTGTGGAAGTGATATACAAGTTTCCACCCGGATTTCCGCTGAAACTGATGTCTACATACACCACCGCAGCTCCACTATCGGTAACAGCTGCTGTTTTTACCTGCACTTGTACCTCATCCAGGGCACACGCGGTAGCCGGCTGGCACACCGGCAATGTATCACACACCGTGCAGTGCATCAGTAATCCTGAAGTGCTGTCAACCGCATACACATCGATACAATACACAGGTAAAGAGGTATCAGGTGTAAACACGCCTTGAAGGGTAGTACTCTCCAGTGGCGCTACTACACGGCCACCCGAAACATTGCTGAGTATGCCTTGGGGTGATACTACATGCAACCCATAGGTCCGTCCGGTAGGATTCCCTACTGCAAGTGACCAGGTGTATTGCTGAGAGCCATTCAGTTGCCCTATACACAATTGGGTATCCAAGGAAAGATCGAGCAAACAGCAACCACACTGTCCGGTGGTATCACATTCAGGCAATGGTATACAAAGCTGTAGAATACAGGTGTCAGTTCCGGTAATACCTCCTACCAATACAATCTCAATACATGCCTCTTCATTCAGTGGGGTTCTGTCCAAGAACAGATATGGAATCGTAGTATACCCGCCACCAATAATCGGCTGCCCAGACAAAATCGGCTCTACTTCAGAACTGGTGGTCTGAATAATATCATAGGGTTGTGCATCCGACCCGCCATCATAGAAGAAGGTAAGGTTGACGGCATACACATTACTGTCGGGGGCAAATGATCCGGCACATTGGATGGTTTGCAGGGTGACAGAAAGCCTGTCGCACAAGAGTTGCGCTGAATCCGCACATGCCTGTGCCTCAATGTAAAGGAAATCGGAAGTGTCCACACAGCCATTCAAGGCGGCTATCAACCGATAAGCACCGGGGCCAGTTAGCTGTAAGGCAGGCATACTGCCGGCACCTGACTGTATCACATTCCCATCCCTATACCAGGCATAGGTGGTTACAGATTCGGGTAAGCCGGGAATCCCCAATGGAAACAAGGTGTCACAAAAGGCATAGCATCCGGTCAGTAAACTGCTCATGTCCGGTGTGTTGCCTACCGCATGGTAGCCGGTAGTGTAGCAACCGTATTGGTTGTAAGCATTCACGGCATACTGAGCCGGTTGCATCACAGGTACTGGTGTACCGGTTTGGCCGGTATTCCATTGGTAGTACACCGAAGCGGCAGCCTGTGCAGACAGCCATTGCAAGGCGGGGCCGCAGGAAGGTACTACACTGGAAGTAACGGAAGGAACACCGGGACTACCATACACTGTCACATTGAACGGTGCGGAGGTATCTGTACAGCCCAAGGCAGGGTCGGTGATGATGGCGGAATAAGAATATGTGCCGGGAGCATGGAGTGTGCTTAAGCTGGGGGACTGACCAAGTGGTGCCTGCAGTGGCTGCTGGTTCAGCAGCCATTGGTATTGATAAGAGGATCCGGCATTCACCGTAAGTTGTATAGGCTCGTTGGCACAATAGCCGGATTCACCGGCTATTACCGGTTGAGGTGGCCGTTGGAAGACCATACCCGGAGAGGTGAACTTCTCGCGACAGCCATATGCGTCATACGCATATAGGTGGTAGTATCCCGAGGCGGTAACGGTAGTGCTGGCAAAGGTGTCGAGATTGTGTAGCCACAGATAATCAAACGAGCTTGTGTCACCAAGAAAGGAAGGTTGATAATACAATGAAGCACCCTCGCTGAAACATACTGTTGTGGCCGGAGCTGCCAAAATGTCCCCTTCCCATGAATTATCATGAATTATAATCTCTCCACTTGCCGTATCACTACAGCCGTAAGAGTCGAGAATAATGAGAGAAGGAAATATCGGTCCTGAAGTATAATACTCCCTCACTCCATGGTGCTTTATCAAGGTGGCCAAATCACCAAAATCCCACAGGGATTGTATCACCGTGCCGGTGGATTGGTTGATGAAAACGGTTGGTACTTTGATACAGCTATTGTCAGGTGCCGAGAATGCCGCCTGTGGCTTCTGTGGCACGGTAATGCTGCGTGTAGTGGTACACTCCGCTCCGGTAGTGGTACTTTTTACCCACAGGGATACAGAATAGGACTGTCCCCCTGTCAGGGGCAGGTCAAATGTTGCCTGGTTGGCAAAGGCGCTCTGCTCTACCCCATTGAGGTACCATTTGCTGGTAGTAATTGTATTGTTGTCAACATAGCTGCTGCGGTCCAGGAAGGTTGCGGTGTAGGACTGTCCCGTATCACAGGAATATGACACAAAGAAGTCAGCGTACACCGGAATCACAATCGGTTTTACTACCAGCGTATCACAGCTATCTTGTACCCCTCCGCCCTGCTCAGGAAAACGTGCCCGCATCTTTACCCTATGATACCCGGCACTATTGAAACGATAGGAGAATGAGGGCGTTGTAAATGTGGGTCGCGCACCAGAGGGGTCCACTACCTCCCAGTCCAGCAGTCGCCCTCCTGCAGATAGCTGAGCCGTAACTGCTACACTGCCACAACTATCATCAGAGGAATAGGTAAAATCGGCACTGCCGGCAATGGTGCATCCTCCGCTGCAGTTCACCACCGTAAACGTAATGCGATTGGTAAAAGCACTGCACGCAGTGATTGCATCAGTTACGGCACATCGGTAGGTACCTGGTGCTGTAACAGTCAGGCTGGTTCCTGTTTGCCCGATAATGGCCGCACCATCCTTGTACCACTGATACAGGCATCCGGCACCATTATTTTGCTGTATAGCTACATAGATGGTTGCATTGATGGCCGTACAAGACACCGTATCATCCGGTGTAGAGATAGTGGCCACCGGAGCCGGCAGCACCTGCAATGTGGTAGCAGTACGAGCTGTGTCGGTACATCCATCCGGTTGTACTACAGCCAATGTTATTGGATACGTGCCCGGTGTGCCATAGGTATGGCTGGCCTGCATAGAAGTAGTGTTCAATGTAGTACCATCACCAAAATCCCATAAGTATCGTTGACCAGTAGCGGAAGCGGAAAAAGCGATAGAAGTATTCACACAAACACTGTCAGCTCCAAGGATGGACACATCTGTTTGATCTTTGAGGAATATCTGTCGGGTGTTGGTTTGGGATATACCACAAACGGTAACCTTGAGCTGAATGGTGGCTGGTCCGGGCGCATTATTCCATTGCATGATGATATCACGCTCTCCCTGTCCTTCGGCAACACTCCCGCTTGCTGTGGGCGTTATCGTCCACTCATACTTGGAGCCTCCTGCCACCTGCGTAGTGTAGGCTGCTGTACTGTTTACACATGCCGAATCCGCACCCAAGATAGCAGGCAACACCTGAGGCCATTGGTTGACTATAAGCTGAAGTGAATCGCCCTCACATTCAGGTGACAGCCTTTGTACCTGCCGAACACCTACCTTCCACGGGCCGGTGCTGTTCCACCTTACAGCTACAGTGTTGCCGGTGGCAGTGGTAGGCGTACCTCCTGTAATTTGCCAGGTGAGGTAATACTGGTTAGAAGAAGGAATAGCTGAATAAATACCTAATTCACCCGGGCAAATAAAGGCATCACCTTCAATAGCAGTAAGCTTGGGTGGAGCAGACAATACTGTAAAGTCCTCCTCCTCCCAGGCAGTACAATATGACCCTGACAGATCAATAGCACGAATGCGGAAAGAACCCGAGCCGTGTATCCAGGTGGGGATGGTTACCGTTGAACTTCCATTATTTTCGGTAAACACAGTAGTGCCATCCTGATTGGTGATGACCCACTTGAATGACCCGGAAGCAGGCGTCACAGAAAACACCGCAGCACCGCCCGGGCAATATCGTTCGTCTGCATGTAGCACAAATGGTGGCTGTACTACCACGTTGAATGTACTGGTACCTTCACAGCCTAGCAGCGTGTTTGTATAGGTAGCTTGTATGGTTTGTGTGCCGGCACCATTCCAATAGACTTCCACCTGTTGTCCTGTCGAGGGCCCCACAATGTTCCCTGAAGATCCGGGTGCCAACTGCCAAGCTATTGTTGTACCCGGGAGAGCCGGTAATTGATAGGTATAGGTACTTCCAATACAGGCCGTATCACTACCCTGTATCGGTATATTATCTACCAACACAGGAATGAATTCGGTAACCGGTACCTGACAAGAACCTCCGCAGCTTGTAGTCTGCAAGGTAATTGACCCTACACCATTCGAAGGAGAGCCCCATACTACTGCTATGGAGTCCAACACATTGTCTTGATTGATGGCTGTTGAATAGATACCTCCTTGTACCGTCCACGTATATGAGCTGCACAAAGTAGTTGTATGGTAGATTACTGTATCGCCCGGACAAACAATGCCAGTACATACTATGTCAACAGCCGGGGATGTATTTACTACTACGGTCAACGTGTCGGCATCTACACAGTGGCAGTCATTCCCCACCTGATGGATCAAGGTATAGGTACCGGGCGTGTTATATGCGTGGGATACTGATTCACCCTGCCCAACAAAGCCATCACCCAATTGCCAATTCCACTGTGTCAGGGGAGATCCTTGTCCGGGCGTACTATTACTAAATGCATGCAAGGTTTGATTGAGACAAAGTGTAATCACCCCATTAACAGGAGCAGGCGAGGTTTGCATGGCCGCTGTGGGAGGTGCTATAATCTCAACACAAGTGGTAGTAGTACCGGCACATCCATAACGCGGTGCAACGGTTACTGACAGGGTATAGAATCCTGGTGATGCCCAGTCCACAACTATGCTATCACCCAGATTGACAACATTCACTCCTGCAGGTAAGTCCCAGGTAACCATGTCATTAGGCTCAGTTTCCACCCAATACGACACGGTACTGCCTGCACAGGCCACCAGGCATTCATTAGGTGTGTATTCACCTGCTGCTGACACTGTTCCGCAATCCGAATCAAAGCTGGCATGAATCAGTGGTTTTTCCATTGGATTCACTGTAACCTGGCGGAGATAGGTTGCCGGTCCGGAGCTGGTCATCACTTGCAAGGTAACCGTGTAGGAGCCCGGAGCACTCCATGATACACGAAACTGGCTGGAATCGATAGCTGCATAAGAGGCTGGACCGGAAGCATACCACTCATATGTAATGACATTGGGGAGACTGGTGAAGTAGGTGGCTGTTTCGTCTACACAAATGATGGTAGGACCGGTTATGTCCGAATTGCCCGCCGACAACCTTCCGGAGAATCCAAGTACCTCCAACAATACAAGCCATAGCCCGATTGTACAGAGTAGATTCTTGTTGGTTTTCTTTGTTGTATCACTCTTGACAAGGATACATTTTGGGTATTTTTCTTGCACTGATGTAAGGTTTTGGGGTAACAACCTTTTTTGAACAATATAGAGTCAGGCTACTTGAGCTACTGCCCGTAATCCGGCCGAATCGTACTGTTGGATGCACTATCTGCCGGCGGACCGCCTCTGTCCACGTTTGCTCTTACGAAGCCAACTTACCGCAAATGAAACAAACTGGCAAGTATTGCATGTCATTTTTTACATATTGAAGGATGTGTTTTCGGAAAAACTCTTACGAAACATATATACGATGTTGTTTTTAAGTTAAATAGATATAAGTTCTCTTAATTCCATTCTGAAGAAGAATTCGTCCTTTGCTGATTGATCCATGCCAGCCGATGCTGGTAATCCGTTTAGGAAAGGCAACCCGACTATCAATGCTTTCTGGTGAAATTCCATCCATAACATGCTTGCCGGTGCTTGTGTCATCTTGGAAACATTACATCAATGGTGCCTTATGGTCTTACCCGAATTGACCTTAACAAAAGGAATTCGTCTTGTTTATTACATGGCGATATCTGAAATAGGGTTGTAGGTAAGCAACGATGCAGGGCAAAGGGTTACTGGATCTTTCTGATGCCGGATGCCTGTGTTTCACCATTGCATTATACAAGAATCTCATCATCCAACGTGGCATGCTGTTCTGTGCATTGGCACGTAATAGACCGTACCCTGCCCTCTTTGGTCAATATTGGAGGCTGTAGCCCTATTCAGCCGGAAAGCAGGATTTACAGAAATCATACTTTATTTTTAGCTTTGTCTAAATTTAGTTTTCAATGCACCGACTTCCCCTGCTCATCCTATGTAACATGCTATCCGTATGGTTAGCAGCACAGCCTCTGACAATCCTTGGCATCGTACAGGGAATAGATGGCCCCTTGCCAGGTGCTCATATACAATGCGGCACCTCGGATCGTGCTACCTACTCCGACATAGATGGTCGGTTTATACTTGATTCAACACACTCAACTACCACCATCTCTGTTTCATACATTGGTTACAGCCGATACGATACCCTTATCCAGGCTGGCCCGGGGGATTCAGTATTCCTTTCGGTAGTATTGTCAAAAGATTACCTGGGACTATCCGATGTAGTGGTGACTGCCAGCAGGGTACAGGTGCCTCGATACGATGCCGTATTGCCCGTATTCCAGCTTACCCCTGACCTGTTGGAACGCGCACAGGCAGTCAGTCTGGCAGAAGGATTACCGTTTTCTCCCGGTCTGCGGGTAGAAAACAATTGTGCCAACTGTGGATTCACACAGGTTAGGATGAACGGCCTTGCAGGACCCTACACGCAGGTGCTGATCAACAGCAGACCTGTCTTTTCTGCATTGATGGGCGTGTATGGACTGGAGATGATACCGGC
>CAYYHM010000090.1:0-6650 GCA_964471795.1 uncultured Chitinophagales bacterium
CCATCTGAGCTACCTCGCCATTATGTCAATAAGGCCACCACTTGACGTGACCTGAATTTTCGTTCGCTCTAATGCTGACGAGCCGCTGTGAGCGGCTGTCTGCACCCTGACATTCGCTGCAGGCGAATCGTCACGGGCCATCTGAGCTACCTCGCCATACTGTCAAATGCCGACCGATATCGGCTGATGAAATTGGAAGTGCAAATATAAGTTGTTTGCTGCTTTTTTATCGTTTGCCGGTAATTTTTGCCTAACAAAAAAACCCTCCGTTGCGGGAGGGTTGTATGTTACAGGGATGATCTGTCTTATCGCTTTTCCTTGATACGTGCCTTCTTACCGCGCAGTGCACGCAAGTAGAAGATACGAGCACGACGCACCTTACCGCGCTGATTCAGCTCAATGCTTTCGATGTTCGGGCTGTTCACAGGGAAAATACGCTCTACACCAATGTTGCCGGACATCTTACGAACGGTGAACGTGGCTGTCATGCCGGTTCCGCTGCGCTGCAGTACGATTCCTTTGAACGCCTGCGTACGTGTCTTGTCACCTTCCTTGATCAGGTAGTTAACAGTAACTGTATCTCCGGCCTTGAACTCAGGGTGCTGCCTCAGTTCTCCTAACTCCTGTCCAATCTGCTTTACAATATCCATATGATGTAGGATTAATCGTGGTTTTTCACTAAGCGAATGCAAAGGTAAGTAAAAATTTGATTCAAAAAAGGAGGTTGTTGGCTAGTTTTCACTCATCTTTCAACAAATCGGGACGACGATCCTTTGTGCGGGCTACTGCCTGATCATAGCGCCATTCTTCTACGGCTTTGTGCTGCCCGGAAAGCAGGATGTCAGGTACTTTCCAACCCCTGAATTCCGCCGGCCTGGTATACACAGGCGGCGCCAGCAGGTTGTCCTGGAAAGAGTCGAACAGTGCCGACGTCTCGTCGTTTAGCACGCCGGGAATCAGCCTGCCCAGCGTATCTACTATCACAGCAGCGGCCAACTCACCGCCCGACAGTACATAGTCGCCAATAGAAATCTCCCTGGTGATGAAGTGCTCGCGAACCCGCTCATCAACGCCTTTGTAGTGTCCGCACAAGATGATGAGGTTTTGCTTCAGTGACAACCGGTTGGCCGTTCCCTGATGCCAGGTTTCGCCATCCGGCGTTACATAGATCACTTCGTCGTAGTGTCTTTGTGCTTGCAGATGTTCCAGACACGCCACAATGGGCTCTATCATCATCACCATGCCGGCACCACCACCAAACTGATAATCATCCACCTGGCCATGTTTGTAGGTGGTGTAGTCCCGCAGCTGATGTGTATGCACTTCCAGTAAGCCTTTTTCCTGCGCACGCTTCATGATAGAGTGCTGCAAAGGGCTTTCCAGCAGTTCAGGTAACACGGTGATGATATCGATCCTCATGGCTCGGTGTAAATGTCGAGTAATCCCTCCGGAATGGCAACAGTCACCTGTCTGCCGGATTCATCTATGTGCAAGATCAAATCCTCATGCAGCGGCACCATCACCTCCTTACCACCCACCGGTACAGAAGCGATCTCCTGATAAGTGGTCACGTATACATCAGCTATGATGCCTACCACTTCCCGATTTTCGGTCAGTAGTGTGTAGCCGATCAAGTGGGTGTATTCGCCTTCTTCTTCCTCATCGATCTGCACCTCAGATGCCGGCAGGTAGAAGGTCTTGCCGGTGAGTTTCTGTGCTGCTTCTTTGGTGGTAATCTCTTCCAGCTTCATCACCTGCTGAGGGCTGTCCATGTTTCGGAGATGTGCTACGAAGTAGGGTAGGGGTCCTTCCGGAGTAACAAAAAAGAAGGCTTCAACCGGAGTGAAGCCTTCTGTATTTTCTTCCGGTGAGGTGTCGAAGTCGACGAACAACTCGACTTTCAACTCACCGAATACGCCAAATGGGCGAAGGACACGACCCACGGGGGTGTAACCTTCCGGCGTCATAGTGTTATGCGATTGGTTCTTCTGTTTCTTCAGCAGCAGCTTCCGCTGATTCTTCAGCAGCAGCTACATCAGCTACTTCTTCTGGCTGATTCATACCGGCAGCAGCAGCTACAGAGTCAATGGTGTCAGCAGCTTCCTCTTCTACAGCTTCCTCGCCACGAGCAGCACGTTGTGCATCAGCTACTGCCTTGGCAGCGGCTTCGGCTTTCTCGGCAGCTTCTTTCTCGCGCTTGGCTTTGGCAGCAGCTTCAGCCTTGTCGAAATCAGCTTTTGCAGCATTAGCAGCCGCAGCACGCTTCTTGTTGATGGCTGCCTCACGCTCCTCCATAAAGGCCGCAAACTTGGCTTCGGCCTCTTCGAGTGTCATGGAGCCCTTGGCTACACCACGCAGCAGGTGCTTCTTATACAATACTCCTTTGTAGGACAAAATAGCCTTTACCGTGTCGGTAGGCTGTGCACCTTTGTGCAACCAGTCCAGTGCTTTGTCATTGTCCAGCTCGATAACTGCCGGAATCTTGGTTGGATCGTAAGTGCCGATTCTTTCCAGGAACTTACCATCACGCTTGGTACGGCCATCAGCTGCTACGATGAAGTAGAACGGGAAACGCTTCCGACCGTGGCGTTGTAAACGCAAACGTACTGCCATAATGAATTATGTTGAGATGAATGAATCCCTGCTTGATCGATGAATCGACCGTTCAGGGTGATTTTCAGCGGTGCAAATGTAAGGTAATTGTTGATTATACGCAAGTTATCGCCCCATCCGCGGCATGCCACGCATAGCAGCACCCATGCCTCCCAGCTTGGTCATCTGTTTCATCATCTTCCGCATCTGATCGAACTGCTTGATGAACTGATTGACGTCGGTGATGGTGTTGCCGCTACCTTGGGCAATCCGCTTGCGCCGGCTTCCGTTGAGGAGTTCGGGATCTTCCCGCTCCGCCGGAGTCATAGATAATATGATGGCTTCAATCTTGTTGAACTGCTTGTCATCAATGTCCATATCGCGCAACTGCTTGCCCATGCCCGGTATCATACCTAAGAGGTCCTTGATGTTGCCCATCTTCTTGATCTGAGCCAGCTGCTCCAGGAAGTCGTTGAAGTCGAACTTGTTCTTGCTGATCTTCTTTTGCAGCTTTCGTGCCTGATCTTCGTCGTACTGCTCCTGTGCCTTTTCTACCAGCGATACGATGTCGCCCATGCCCAGGATGCGCTGCGCCATCCGCTCCGGGTGGAACACATCCAGCGTATCCACCTTTTCGCCACGGCTCACGAACTTGATGGGCTTACCCACCGTGTACTTGATGGACAATGCCGCCCCACCGCGGGTATCGCCATCCAGCTTGGTCAGCACCACACCCTCGAAATCCAACCGCTCATTGAACGCCTGTGCCGTGTTCACCGCATCCTGACCGGTCATGGCATCCACCACAAACAGTGTTTCATTTGGATCAACGGCTTTCTTGATCGCCGCGATCTCGTTCATCAGCTTTTCATCGATAGCCAGACGACCGGCCGTATCGATGATCACTACATTGTATCCTTTGCTTTTGGCATGTACGATGCCTCGCTTGGCAATGTCTACCGCATCCTGCGTAGACTTGTCGCTGAACACCTCTACACCGATCTGCTCGCCCAATACGTGCAGCTGATCGATAGCTGCGGGTCTATACACGTCACACGCTACCAGCAACACCTGTCGGGTCTTCTTGGTCTTCAAGTAGTTGGCCAGCTTGGCGGCAAAGGTGGTTTTACCGCTACCCTGCAAGCCGGACAACAGGATGACTGCAGGCTGCCCTTTGCTATTGAAGTCGGATGCTTCCCCACCCATCAGAGCGGTCAGTTCATCCTGGACGATCTTCACCATCTGCTGACCGGGCGACACGGCAGACAGCACCTTCTCGCCCATGGCCTTATCCTTTACCTTGTCGGTAAATTCCTTGGCGATCTTATAGTTAACGTCAGCGTCCACCAACGCACGCCGTATCTCCTTGATGGTAGTGGCAATGTTTACATCGGTGATGCGGCCTTGCCCTTTTAATAACTTAAACGCGTCCTCTAACCGGTCGGTGAGATTGTCGAACATAACAGTACGTGATTAGGTCGGCAAAAATAAGGTATTCTGTAGTAGGGTCAGCAAGGCCAAACCACCAATCCCTACAGATAGTGTTTCAGGAGTCCGGTACGGCCTGTAGACCGCAACTTATTGAGCGCCTTGTCCTTGAGTTGACGGACCCGTTCGCGGGTGAGCCCCAGTTCTTTGGCAATATCATCCAGTGAGAGCTGCGGATTTCCGTTTATGCCGTAATAGTACCTGATGATTTCCTGCTGCCGGGGTGTTAAGGTGGACAGGGATCGTTCAATTTCCGTACACAGCGATTCTTTGTGCACCAATTGCTCATCCGCAGGCTTGGCATCCTTGTTTTCCATGATGTCCAGCAAGCTGTTGTCTTCCCCATCTACAAACGGTGCATCTACCGACAAATGCCGTGCAGCTACATTGAGTGTTTTGGTAATGTCATCGAATTCAAGGTCCAGCTGTTCGGCCACTTCTTCCGGTGTAGGCTCTCTTTCGAACTCCTGCTCCAGCCGCGAAAATGTGCGGTTGATCTTAGACAACGACCCTACCTTGTTGAGTGGAAGCCGAACGATACGCGACTGCTCGGCCAGCGCTTGCAGAATCGACTGCCGTATCCACCACACGGCATAGCTGATGAACTTGAACCCCCGCGTTTCATCGAATCGCTGTGCCGCTTTGATCAGTCCCAGATTGCCTTCATTGATCAGGTCGCTGAGCGTAAGCCCCTGGTTCTGGTATTGCTTGGCGACGGATACCACGAAGCGGAGGTTGGCTTTGGTGAGTGTTTCCAGCGCCTGCGTATCGCCTTGATGAATGCGTTCAGCCAGTTGTACTTCCTCTTCAGCGGTCAGGAGCTTTACCTTGGCAATGTCGCTGAGGTACTTATCCAGCGACTGACTTTCCCGGGTAGTAATGGATTTGGAGATCTTCAGTTGTCGCATAAGCTTTCGTTTTTTGGTCATTTCTTCCAACCAGGCCCGCTAATGCTTTCAACTTCAAGGAATTATTGGAAAAATAACAAATTTTTTCCGGCTTGTAAATAGGCCTTTCATCAAAAAACCTTACGTTTGCGCATCTTCGACGAGAAAAAGTGCGGTTAGTAAGGCGATTATATGCGTCACTACACCCTGATTTTTCCCCACACCAAACCCAAAACATAGTGCATCATGAAAAAAGCTTTCCAGCTGGAATATGTGTTCAAAGCCTCTCCTAACATATTATTTGGCTTCCTGACAACTGCTTCAGGCTTATCGCAATGGTTCGCTGATTCAGTAGATATTGATGAGGAGGAATACATCTTCAACTGGAGTGGCGCTGAGGAAAGAGCACAATGTATTGAGCTCACAGAGCCTGAACTGGCCCGGTTCAAATGGGAAGATAGTTCCGAGGAAGAATACTTCGAATTTTCTATTGCCAAGTCAGAGGTTACAGGCGACACCATTCTGTACATAACCGATTTTGCCGATGACTTCGATCTGGAGGATCAGCGCCTCCTGTGGGACAATCAGATCCACGAGTTGTACAAGCGGATCGGAGGCTAACCAACCTCCCGGAGCAAGGAATTGAAATGCTCCATACTTCTTGTATACCAGTCTGCATCCATCTCCATCTTCACGGTAATCTTCAACCAATGCGGTGGGCCATCTTGCCATATGGCCGCATCAGCAGCATTCGTGTAGGCAGGTGGTGACAGGGTATGGTTCCATTCGTCACCTTCCCACGAAACCATCATATCCGGCGAGGCGGTTGACAACCAGTCAGAAAGGCGTGGCCACCAGCTTTTGAGTGGTGCTCCTTTCAGATGCCAGGTGGCCGAGAAATAGTGACCCCACCAAAAAAACAACCGAAACGCCAGCACATCCTCTTTTCCGAAGTGCCGCGGCATGTCTGCCATCATCCACGGTAGGCCCTCATAGTTTTCGCCACGGGAGATCTTCCCCGATGTCTTCTCCATCTCTACCGGCAGCTGCGCATCTATCCAGCAGGATTGCTGCCGGGCTTCTGCCTGCCACGCAGCAAACGCCTGACTCAGCTTATCAAAGAATTGCCGCTTCACATAAAAGATGTCAGTTTGTCGCAGCGTTTGCAACTCCTGTGGTGTGATGTGTAACTTTACCATGCATTGCTAAATTACTATCGTTGCGCAAAGTTGACCTCTTAGTCCTGAAAGCATTTGTCGGTCCTTTTCTGATGACCTTCTTCATTGTGCTGATCTTCTTTGTGCTGCAGTTCTTCTACATATACATAGATGACTTTGTAGGCAAGGGGTTGGCCTGGTACATCGTACTGGAACTGATCCTGTACCTGTCTGCCAACGTGGTGCCTATTGCCTTGCCACTGGCGGTACTTCTATCGGCCATCATGAGTTTCGGCAATCTGGGAGAGCGATATGAGCTCACCGCCCTGAAGGCTTCGGGCATCTCGCTGGCCAGATTCATGGCATCTGCAGTGGTGTCGGTCTTGTTGCTGAGTGTGGGATCACTGGCTTTTTCCAACTACGTCATGCCTTCAGCCAACCTGAAGTTTTACACTACACTCATCGATATCACCCAAAGCAAGCCGGCGCTGGATATTCCGGAAGGAGTATTCTACACGGAGATAGA
>CAYYHM010000090.1:6750-8707 GCA_964471795.1 uncultured Chitinophagales bacterium
CCCAAAGCAAGCCGGCGCTGGATATTCCGGAAGGAGTATTCTACACGGAGATAGACAACTATGTAATCAAGATCGACCGGAAGGGGCAGGATGGTAACAAGATATATGGCGTGTATGTAGCTGATCAATCCAATCGAAGAGCCAATGACGACATCATGGTGGCCGATAGCGGCATCATGTTCACCAGTGCGGATAAGCGGTTCCTGATCTTCCGGCTATTCCACGGCAAGAAGTACGAGATACTGAAGCCGGAGCGCAGAAGTGAAAACCAACATCAGCAGACCATCACTACCTTTGAACAGATGGAGAAAGTGCTGGATCTGAGCGAGTTTCAGCTGACACGCTCCAACGAAGAGCGCTTCCGCGATCACTACATCATGATGAACATGGCGCAACTGAACAGCTTCATCGACAGTGTACGCATGGAAAGCAGCCGCCTGAACCGATCCGTACAGGAAGTACTGCAGCCGTATTTCTATTTCTACCGCGATTCGTCGAGGGCTATGCTGCCGGCAGATTTGAGCCAACTGAGCAGCTATGCATCAGATTCTGGCGGTATCCTCCAATACCTGCCTGCAGAACGACGGCAAGCAGCCATGAATCGCACGGTAGCCTACGTAAAGTCCATCAAGGACAGATTGGAAGCGCCAATCGGCATGCGGCTGGAGTCGTTTGAGCGGTATATCGTGCGGGCTCAGATTGAATGGCACAGAAAATACATGCTGGCATTTTCCTGTCTGGTGTTGCTGTTCGTGGGCGCTCCTTTCGGCACTATTGTCCGAAAGGGTGGGTTCGGCTATCCGGTATTGTTCGCCATCATCTTCTATGTCATCTATTACATCCTGTTCAAGGTGGGAGAAGATATGGCCCGTAAGGCCGTGGTAACCCCGTTCGTAGGCATGTGGATGGCCAGTATCATCATGTTGCCGGTAGCCTTGTTCTTCACCTGGAAAGCTATCAACGATTCTTCCATCCTGTTGTTGGAAAACTACGAGACCGTGGTAAAACGTTGGCGGAACACTTTGAAAAAACGATTCGGATGAACAGACAGAGCCATCCCTGGTTTGTGGTATTTCTTTTCGCCATCCTTTGGGTATTGATCGGTGGCCTCCTGTTGCTGCTGTTGCCCAAAGGAGAGGAGGTTTTGTACTTCAGGAACCTGCAGCAGGCAGAGTTGGACAGGCTGTTTACCTACATCACACAAATCGGTGAGGCGCCGCTGATTGCTGCTATTGCGCTGCTCATGCTATTCTATCGTGCGGGCGACTCCATACAGATCGGAGTAAGTGGGATAGTGGGATTGGTGGTTGTGCAGGGGTTGAAGCAGGGCGTTTTTGCGGGTCACCATCGGCCGGTAAGGTGGTTTGCAGAGCAAGGGGTTGATCTATCTACGGTGGCGGGTATCGATACGCATCAGTTGTTTTCCATGCCTTCGGGCCACACGGCTGCTGCCTTTGCCTTGTTTACGTCACTGGCTCTTACGCAGCATCATCGTGCAGGGCAGTGGATATATCTGTCTGTGGCCATGCTGGTAGGCTTGAGCAGGATAGTATTGGCACAGCATTTCTATGAGGACGTATTCTTCGGTGCTCTGCTGGGGATGTTCCTGGCATTCGGAACCTATCTGCTACTGGACAGGGTGGGATTGTGGCGCACAGCATGGGCGCACCAAAGTATTGTCAAGACCCTTATCCGCGACTGACAGGCCGCTGGTAGATGGGGGAATAGTAAAGTGCCCAAGCCTGTAGAATAGCTCTCTTACCGTTTTAAAAATGTCGGGTATTAAATAGTAGAATGGGGCTATAGTTCAGCGCCTTGATTTTTGTGCAATATGAACATATATATTAAAATAAGTCTATCTAAGTTGGTGTTGCTTGTTCATTAGCACTGACCATGGAATTGTCCATAGTGCTCTGTTGGCCTTGGGTTTCGTAAGCGGGGTACCCACTCGCTGAAG
>CAYYHM010000091.1:0-8700 GCA_964471795.1 uncultured Chitinophagales bacterium
CAATCTGCGGGTAGAGAAGGATGAGCCGATGGGGGCTGAGGTGTAAAGTTCAAAGCCTGCCTGACGTAGGTAGGCCTGCCTGCCGTAGGTAGGTTCAAAGTTCAAAGTTCAAAGTTCAAGGTTCAAGGTTCAAAGTTTGAAGCCTGCTGTCAGGAGGTAGGTGAAATGGTGATAAGTCGAGGAGTTGATAAGTTGAAGAGTATATGAGTGTAAGGGGTGATTTGATGGCAAGTACAATCACTAACCCTTAGCCGCACCACAGCATTCATTGATTTGATGTGATGGAATGAGCGGGTTGAGTCCCGGCTTGAGGCGTTTGATGTCGTTAGCGAATCTTGACAGATTTGGAATTCAATTCCAGATTTGTCAACTTTGGACTATGAATTACATACCACGATTACTGGAAGTGAGCATCCGAAAGGCGGCGGAGAAGATGCCAATCCTGACAATTACGGGTCCCAGGCAAAGTGGGAAGACCACATTGGCTCGCTTTTGTTTTCCCCATAAACCCTACGTCAACCTAGAAGCTCCCGATAGCCGAGAGTTCGCCTCCAGCGATCCAAGAGGATTTCTGGCACAGTTTCCAGAGGGGGTTATCATAGACGAAGCGCAGTATGTGCCGGAACTTTTCAGCTACATCCAAGTGATTAGTGATGAGCGAAACCAACCAGGGCAATTCATCCTGAGCGGATCCCAAAACTTCCTTTTGCTGGAAAGAATCACCCAAAGTCTGGCAGGAAGGGTGATGATTTTTAATTTGTATCCCCTAAGTGTGGAAGAGCTGATGACTGCCAACCTATTGCAAGGTACTGCCGAGGAATTCATATATAAAGGGGGTTATCCTCGCTTGTATGACCAACAACTAGCGCCGCAAGATTGGATAGGGAATTACGTTCAGTCTTATCTGGAAAGGGATGTTCGTCAAATCATCAACGTCCGCGATCTGCAATCTTTTCAACGTTTTTTGAAACTTTGTGCTGGTCAGGTTGGTCAGCAGTTGAACAAAAGCTCCATGGCTACACAGGTAGGTGTAGATATAAAAACAGTAAGCCATTGGTTGTCGTTGTTGGAAGCAAGTTTTATCATTTTCCTGTTACCGCCTCATTTCAAGAACTTCCAGAAGCGGCTGGTAAAAAGTCCGAAACTGTATTTTGCCGATACTGCAATCGTGTGTTTTCTGTTAGGTATCAATCAAGCCGCACAAATAGCCACACATTATGCAAAAGGAGCCCTTTTTGAAAATATGGTGGTGGCCGAATTGATGAAAGGATTCGTGAACAGAAGCCAAAGACAACAACTCTATTATTGGCGCAACCAAAGTGGGCATGAGGTGGATGTTATTTGGGAAGCGAACGGCCTATTACATCCGGTAGAAATAAAAAGCGGACATACATTTCAATCGTCCTTCTATTCCGGTATTGATTATTACAAGAAATTGGCCGGAAAAGAAGCTGCACCGGGTGCGGTAGTATATGGTGGTACCATCTATCAACAGCGTTCCAATTTTGAGTTAATACCGTGGCAACAATTGAGTCATTTACTCCCCTAACCGGTGTATATCCTGTCTTCGCCATCCCTTTTACAACCGCTACTTTTGCAGTCAGTAATTTGATATGTCCACAGAATTATCACCACAACAAGAGCCCGGCTCTGATAAATCCAAACAGCTGGCCGTAACAGGCATGTACGAGAACTACTTCCTCGACTATGCCAGCTATGTCATCCTGGAGCGTGCCGTGCCCGCCCTGTACGATGGTTTGAAGCCCGTACAGCGCAGGATTCTCCATGCCATGCGCGAAATGGAGGATGGTCGATTCCACAAGGTGGCCAACATCATCGGGCAAACCATGCAGTATCACCCGCATGGCGACGCAGCCATCGGCGATGCACTGGTGAACCTAGGGCAGAAAGACCTGATGATCGATACGCAGGGCAACTGGGGCGATGTTCGTACCGGCGACCCTGCCGCAGCGCCCCGATACATCGAAGCACGTCTCAGCAAGTTTGCCCTGGAGGTAGCGTTCAACCCGCAAACCACGGAGTGGCAGCTCAGCTATGACGGCCGCAAGCGTGAGCCGGTGATGCTGCCCATGAAGTTCCCGTTGGTGCTGGCACAAGGTGCCGATGGCATTGCGGTGGGTTTGGCCACCAAGATCATGCCGCACAACTTCCAGGAGCTGTGCAAAGGATCCATCGATGTGCTGAAAGGCAAGAAAACCGATCTGCTGCCTGATTTTCCTTTTGGCGGCCAAGCAGACTTCAGCCAATACAATGGTGGCCAACGTGGCGGTAAGATTCGACTGCGTGCCGACATTGTGATAGAAGACAAGAAGACCTTGCTCATCAAGAGCATACCCTATGGTACAACTACCGATACCCTGATCGACTCCATTATCAAGGCCAATGACAAGGGGAAGATCAAGATCAAGAAGGTAGTGGACAACACAGCCGAGGAGGTAGAAGTGCTCATCGAACTGCCACCGGGTGTGTCGCCCGACGTTACGGTGGACGCTCTATATGCCTTCACGCAGTGTGAAGCTTCCATCTCCCCCAACTGCTGTGTGATTCTGGATGACAAGCCGCACTTCCTGGATGTGAATGAGGTGCTGCGGATCTCTACCCTCCAAACCAGGGACTACCTGCGCCAAGAGCTGGAAATCCGAAGGGGTGAGCTGCTGGAGAAGCTGTTCTTCAGCTCGCTGGAGAAGATCTTCATCGAAAACCGTATCTACCGGGATATAGAGGAATGCGAAACCTGGGAGGCAGTCATTGAGACCATCGACCGTGGACTGGATCCTTTCAAGCCGCAACTGCTACGTGAGGTGACGGTGGATGATATCACCCGACTCACAGAGATCCGTATCAAGCGCATCTCGAAATACGATACTTTCCAGGCCGATGAGTTGATGCGGAAGCTTCAGGAAGAACTGGACGAGGTAAACCATCACCTGGCCAACCTCACGGACTATGCCATTGCCTGGTTCCAGAAGCTGCTCGAGAAGTATGGCAAGGGCCGCGAGCGCAAGACACACATCCGCAGTTTCGACACCATACAGGCCACACAGGTAGTGGCCAACAATGCCAAGCTGTACGTCAACCGGGAGGAAGGCTTTGTCGGCATGGGGCTCAAAAAGGATGAGTTCGTGACCGACTGTTCGGACATCGATGATGTCATCATATTCCGCAAGGATGGGGTGATGAAGGTGGTGCGCATCGACGACAAGGTGTTTGTCGGTAAGGACATCATCCACGTGGCCATCTGGAAGAAGGGCGACGAACGCACCATCTACAACATGATGTACCGCAATGGCAAAACAGGTGTCTGCTATGCCAAGCGATTTGCAGTTACCGGCATTACCCGCGATAAGGATTACAATCTGGCCAGCGAACATCCCAAGGATGCCATCTTGTACTTTGCCGCCCACCCCAACGGGGAGGCCGAAACAGTAACCGTATACCTGAGTCAGGGAGCAAGGGCACGCATCCGTGTGTTTGACTTCGATTTTGGGTTGCTCGACATCAAGGGACGTGCTTCCAAGGGGAACACGGTAACAAAGTACCCCGTAAGGAAGGTAGAGCAGAAAGAAGTGGGTGCCAGCACCATCGGCGGCATGAAGATCTGGCTGGATGAGTCGGTAGGCCGCTTGAATACCGATGAGCGGGGTCGCTATCTCGGCGAGTTCGACACGGGAGACACCATTCTGGTGCTGTACAAGAATGGTAGCTATGAGCAGACCAATTATGAGCTGACCAACCGGTACGATATGGATAAGATAAGCTGGGTGGGTCAGTTTGCCAATCAGGTGATTTCTGCCGTGTACCTGGACGGGGAGCGAAGCAAGTACATGGTGAAGCGTTTCCGCGTGGAGACCACCTCACTGGATCAGGCCTTCCAGTTCATCACCGAGCACAAGCAGTCAAAACTGATGATTGCCTCGGTAGCCGACAAGGTAACTATCAGCTATAATGAGTTGAAAGGCAAGGACAAGCATGCAGAAGCTATGACCATCGACCTGTCGGAATTCATTGATGTAAAAGGCTGGAAAGCGTTGGGCAATCAACTGGGTGACAAGGACCGTATCCAGAAGATCAAGTTGGTGAAGGAAGAAACAGCTACACAGGCTGCACCATCTGGTGATACTGATGCCATCCACACCGGTGATACGCTGGAGTGGGATGTGGAGCCTAAGGAGCCACCGAAGAGCACCCTGTTCTAATTCCCGGAATGGATAGGAGAGGGTGCTGCGGTGTATAATCAGCGGCTACTATTAGCGAGGTACACGCAAGTCTTCCTGATTCAACACGCGGGTCCATACCGTTTCACCCTGCTGATTCTTTAGTTCTACTGTCAGCAATCGCTTGCCACGCTCGCCGGAAACAGAAAACCGCATATAGTTGAGAGCGGGATACAACGTGCCCTCTTCCCGCATAGGATTGTTGTATTCTTCGCGTTCGGCAATGGCCTCGTAGGGTCCGGCAGAGATGGGAGAGGCTGTAAATTCATATAATGGGTACATATCCTCCTGCTCCAGCTTCAACACCTCCGCCATGTGGCGGTCGCCACTCAGGAAAACCACACCGCGCACGTCGTTGTCGCGGATGAAGCGCATCAGTTCCTGCCATTCCTCCTGATAGTTGCAAAAACATTCACCGCCACCGGTCAGGTTGATGACCTGACTGCCGGAGATGATGAATTTGAAGGCCGCCCGACTGTTGGACAAGGCATCTTTCAGCCACTGTAATTGGTCCTTGCCCAGATAGGCCTTGTCGGGATTCCAGTCACCATCTACACTGTCGGCATACTCTTCAGGCGAGCGATAGTATCGGTTGTCGAGCAGGAAGAAGTCGCAGTCGCTCCACTCAAACTCTCCGAATACACCCGGTACACCCGGCATGCCGAAGGTAGGGTTCCCCCAGTTGGCGATAAATGCCTCCAGTGCTGCCGTTTTGAAGGGGAAGGCCCTGTTGGAGTTGTTGGGGCCGAAGTCGTGGTCGTCCCACGTGGCAAAGTTGGGGCGTACGTGCAACAGCCGCTGTACGTTGATGTCCTGCCGGAAATGGTGGTAGCGATAATAGATGCCCGTTTCGGAGCTCCAGTCCACCTCGCGCAGGTAGATGTTGTCGCCGGCCCATATGTTGAAATCCGCCGTTTCGCTTACCATCCGGCTGATGATCTGATTGCCACGTCCATAGGGCCGTCCCGGGCGGTCGTAGGGTGCATCATTGGAGTAATGGCAGCTACCCAGCAGGAAAGAAAAGTCAGGGGCGGGAGCCCGCCATTCCCACAGCTGGCGGGTGGTGAATTGCTGTTTTTCCGTAGCGGTGGTCTGGTTTCCGTCCAGGTAAATCACGTATGAGTAGGTGGTGTTCATGGCCAGTGGAGCCAGCGTGATCTTCACGAAGTTGTAGGGCATGTTAAAAGGTCCGGCAAGAACGGACTCAGCGGCAGCTGAGGGGTCGTCTACAGGGGCATACCGAACTGTGACCTCCTCTGTACCTCGGGGCACCTCCAAAATCAGCTGCTGCTCAAAATGGGAGCCATAGCCCAGTTGCGGTATCAGGTACAGGTTGTTGTCCTGTGCCGCTATCAAGCGGTAGGTCAGTAATACCAGAGTTAGGATGGGAATACGCATAATCATTGCTTTGACGGATATTGCAGGTGAGGCCGGATCAGGGCGCAGAGATTACTTCCTTTGATAGCAGTTGCCCTTGCTGATAGATACGTTTCTCAACAGTTCCATCAGGTAGGGTAAAGGTGCATTCACCATCGGGTTGATCGTTCATCCAGGTGCCCTCCAGTACCGAGCCTGAGGTAGAAGTAAGTGTTCCTTTCCCCTGACGGAGACCTTTCACGAAGGTGCCGGCAAACTGTTCGCCCGTGCTAAAGGTGAGCACGCCTTTCCCATCAGCCGCATCACCCAGAAACTCACCCTCATAGGTGCTGCCATCAGGCGTTTTGAAGGTGCCTACACCTTGCCGTTGCCCATTGTAGAAATAGCCCTCATAGGTGGCGCCTGTAAAGTATTGCATGATGCCATAGCCGGTCATCTGTCCGTTTACATATTCGCCCTGAAAGCGGTTGCCGTTGGCAAACAGACGCTGGCAATAACCATGGGGCAGGTTGCGTAAGAAGAAACCCTCTATGTATGTACTGTCGGTATACAACAACTTACCCATGCCTTCCATGTAGCCGTCAACAAACTCACCGGTGTATACCGATCCATTGGGGTATGTCAGCTTCCCTTCGCCATTGTAGTATCCATTGTCAAAATTGCCGGAGTATACAAAGCCGTCCACACGAGTATGGGTGCAGATGCCGGTTGCTTTGTTGTTGCTGAAAGTACCCTTCACTACATTGCCCATGGTATCCGTAACAGACCCTTTTACCAGGCGTCCTTGCTGCCACGTGCCCTCTTCAACACTGCCGTTTTCCAGCTGCATCCGCCCCTGCCCATGCGGAAATCCGTCCAGAAAGCTTCCCCGGTATTCAAAACCCTTTTGATTCCGCAAGATGCCAAATCCATTCATGCAATCACCTTCTACACAGTCTTGTGCAGACAGGCTTAAGGCTGCCAGTATGAGAAAAGGTACTATCCAGTTTTTCATGCACACAAAGGTAGGACTTGTGAGGCAACCAGCTCAGGTAGAGATATCCAGCAGGTAGCCGGCCAGACGGGCAAAATCAAACTCTGTCAATATGCCTACCAATTTTTGTCCGTTCACCACCAGTACGCAGTCGCTGCCCTGTTGCCGCATCAGCCGGAATGCATCCGCTGTGCGCGTTTCCGGACCGGTGGTCACCGGGTGATGCGCCATGATGTCCGCCACCTTGTAGGCCGATAATGTGGAGGCTGATTCACTGCTGTAATGGTGGAACAACTGTTGTATGGTAAGTAGCCCTGCCAGGTGGCCGTGGTCATCCTCCACCGGCACATGCCTGATCCGACGCCAATCCATCAGGTTGATCACCAGTGATAATGGATCGTCAGCTCGAACCGTGGTCAGATCTCGGGTCATCAATTGTTCTACCAGCCCATACCGGCACTCCCAGCTGGCCGATTCTGGCAGGTCTGCCGGCTCCCAGGTATGTGCCGGGCTACCGGTAACCTGTTTCTCATACAGTGCTGCTGTTACGGCAACCATGGCTTCACTTACGCTTGATTTCTCCTTGATGCGGTTGAAGCTTTCCAGCAACCACTGTGCCCCGGTCTGTCTGCTTGCTGTCCTTTCACTGATAATGCCAAGGTAGTAATCGATGTCCCGACTGCTGACACCTGCCTTTTGCAGCCCTTCCCGGGCTATGGGTATCAGCTCTTTCTCCAGCAGTTTTCTGGGGGAGATCCGTTTGCCGTTCACCCATCTGAACTCTGTTTCCAGGCCGTGGATTGCCGCACGACGGAAGTTGTTCTTGGCATCGTCGAAGGCCATGTGCTGATGTATGTGCTCATAAGCCACAGGCATGCCGTGCATCAGGCCAATCCACAGGGCTGCGTTGGCCATTTCATCTGCCAGGGTCGGTCCACTGGGGAATACCCTGTTTTCCAATCGTAGGTGTGGTTTTCCCTCTGTTATGCCATAGCAGATTCGGTTCCAACGGTATACGGTGCCGTTGAATGCCGAAAATGCCTGCAGCTGTGGAATTCGCCCATCGAGAAGCGTGTCGAGGGCATCTTCCGGTGTTTCCTTCCAGATCAATGGGCGGAAGCGGGCTACGTTGTCCTCCAACACCTCCAGGAGTGATTTCCGCACCCAATGTGTGCCGAAGTGCACCCTCGGGAGTTGGTCGCGGTTTACGTGTTCCTCCCGTTTTCTGGTGTCTATGGCCTGCTGAAACAGGGCGATACGCGTTTCTTTCCATAGCCGCTTGCCAAGCAGCAAGGGTGAGTTGACGGCAATGGACAGTACCGGACCGGTGATGGCTTGTGCCCAGTTGTACTGACTGACAAAGCTGCCGGGATGCAGTTGATAATGCACCTGAAAGCTGGTGTTACAGGCCTCGAACAGGGGTGTCGAGGAGCGCAGGATCAGTTCATCGAATCCTTCGATGTGAAATTCGAAATCGCCACCCCTGAGGTCCTGCAATGCTGAGGTTATAAGGGCATAGCGGGGCAGGGGCGTCATCTGGTGCAGGGTGACGTCACTGGTACGAAGATTGGGCAGTATACCTACCAACATGGTCTTGGTATCAAGCGTATGTGCTGCAGCATCCAGCAAGTTCATCCTGTGCTGGAGTTCCTCGTGCATATCCGAGAATACGTTTTCTGTAATGAGTGCCGGTGGTATATTGATTTCCGCATTGAAGCTGGCATATTCAGGCACAATGTCTGCCCGGTTCACCAATTGTAGCAACTCAACAGCTTTTGGGGCAGGTCGCCAAAACTTGTCCACCAGATAAACCTCCTGTTCCACACCCATCCGGGGATGCCCACTATCCAGCAAACCCTCCCGGTACATGTGGCGCAAGGCCTGTAGGTCCTTTACCAATTGTGTAGTAAAGGCATGCCATTCCGATGGAGTGGCCTTGGTGATGCCGGTTAACTGTCCCATCAGGAGAGAAGTGTACGTATAAAAGTACCCGCAATTCACAGTGTAAATGGTGATGAATGTCATCACCCTGGGTGAAGAAAACAGAGGAGATATGCCTGAAAAAAGTAGGGGCATCCTCTTATGAGTGATGCCCCCAATACTCCCCTAATACAC
>CAYYHM010000092.1:0-3692 GCA_964471795.1 uncultured Chitinophagales bacterium
CAATAATCCGTAGTTTAGTCAGTCACTTGCTGTAATCAGTACCCTGGCTTTTAGATCCGCACACTGACTATACAGTTCACAAAACAACCACAGCATGAACATTACCGTCATCGGGGCTTCTGCCGGTATAGGTCTGGAAACCGTGAAACGAGCCCTCAGCAGACAACATACCGTAACGACGCTCTCCCGCTCCGCCGTTGCCATTACGTCGCCTAACCTAACTACAATTCTGGGTGATGCCTTGCAGGAACAAGACCTTGTGAGGGCCCTCCATAACGCTGAGGCGGTAGTAGTGGCGCTGGGCACGCGAAAAAACATGAAAGCCACCACACTCTTCTCTAATTTCGCCAAACTCCTGGTGAAGGTGCATACTGCCAATGCCATGGACATACCAGTCCTGATTGTGACCGGATTCGGAGCTGGTGACAGCAAACAGTATACCTCCTGGTTAGTCAAGCTTTTCCTGGATTACATGCTCAAGGAAGTCTACAGCGATAAAACAATCATGGAGGAGATCATCGCCCAATCTACCATGAAATGGATCATCGTTAGACCCGGCAGGCTGCTGGATCGCCCGTTGACAGAGCAATACAGGATAGAGAAAGAACTATACAAAGGGATAAACATCGGAGGCATCAACCGATCGGATGTTGCCGACTACCTGATCAAGCAGTGTGAAAATCCTACTGACCTGAATACGTACATCGGCATATCCAATCAGTAAGGCATGCACGGCCTACTTGCCTGCATTCTTGGATTCGGGCACAGCACCGGTGTATCGCAGTAATCCGCACTACGCAATGAATGGCTATGCCTCATCACTAATTCCTACCACACGCCGCAACAGCGCATACGTCTCCTGCACGGGTAGGCCCATTACGTTGAAGTAACATCCGTCTATCTTATCGATTCCCACCATCCCGATCCACTCCTGGATGGCATAGCTGCCGGCTTTGTCCAGCGGTTGGTAATGCTGTACATACCACTCGATATCTGCAGTGCGCAGCTCGCGGAAGTACACGTCTGTATGGCTGGAAAGCGTGTGCGCCTTGCCTTGCCACAGTAGACATACACCACTGACCACGGTATGCTTGTGGCCGCTCAGCAGGTGCAGCATGCGTATGGCATCATCCGCATCAACGGGCTTGCCCAATATCCTCCCTTTGAGCTCTACGATGGTATCGGCTGCCAGGATGGGCTGCTCCTCCCCTATCTGTGCAGCTACAGCCCGCGCTTTCTTCTCCGCCAGATACACCGGCACCTGGGCAAACGGCATCGACTCATCAAAGGACTCGTCTACATCGGCGGATAATACCTCAAAAGGAATAAGCAGTTGTTCCAGCAGGTACTTCCTGCGGGGCGATCCACTCGCCAGGATCAGTTTCTTGTCAGTTGCCATATAGGAAGTAAAGATAGGGCGCATCAAAGAAGCGGATCATCAGCATACTCAGGATGCCGGCCAACATCACAACCTTTACCCACTGGCTGATGACAGAAAATTGCCGTTTGGTATCTGCACGGCTCAACAACCACAACACGTACAGCCAGGGAGCAATCACTGCCACGATGCCGTAAACAGCCACTTCCCAGTTATGGTCGCGCCACTCCAGCAAGGATAGAATAATCAGATTCACCAGCAGCACGATTCCAAACACCATTGCCACTTGTCTGGCCACCCGTATACCCGCTACCACAGGCAAGGTGCGGCATCGATGGCTTTGGTCTCCCTGTACATCTTCCATATCCTTCACGATCTCCCGAACCATGCTGATGAGGAAGGCAAAACCACCGTATAAGACTACGAATGTGAAAACAGCACCGGCAGGGGCATCATACGCCTCAGGACGATGCAGGATCCAGATCTCGAACAAGGCAACCACCACGATCGTGAGCGCCGTCAGAAGGCTCACCACCACATTGCCAATCAGCGGCTGCCGCTTGAAACTGGCAGAATAGAACCACAAGGCCATGGCTGACAGCAAAAAGACACCCCCCAGGTGCCATCGTCCCACAAGGGTGGCCACCATGCCACCGAGTAACACGCCACCCAGGGTCAATATCCAATTAGCCATGATGGCTTGTCTCCGCGAAAACACCCTGTCTACCACCAACCGATCGGGCTTGTTGATCTGATCGATCTTCACATCAAAGTAGTCGTTGATCGTATATCCCCCTGCGGCTATCAGCAGCGTGGCCAACACCACCAGCAAGAACTGCCACTCGCTCAATACCATGTCCACACCATAGTGCTTGAATACCGGTTGTACAATGGTATACCGGAACAGGTACTGGGCTACAATGATAAACAACAGGTTGATCCAGCGGATAAGCCGTAAGAAAGCCGCAAAACGGTTCATGGGGCGATGGGTTAGCCCCGTAAAGATACACTAAGACACTTGCCGAAAAGCATCGATGGCACGCTGCCGCGATGTTTTCAGGTCCACCATGGGATGGCGCGGGTAGTGGATGGTGTCAAACTCGGACACCCACCTGCGGACGTAGTCACCTTTGGGGTCGAATTTGGCCTGCTGACTGATGGGGTTGAATACCCGGAAATAGGGTGCGGCATCGGTGCCGGTGCTGGCCGCCCACTGCCAACCTCCATTGTTGCTGCTCAGCTCATAATCCAGCAACTTACGGGCAAAGTAGGCCTCACCCCACCGCCAGTCGATCAACAAGTTCTTGGTGAGGAAACTGGCCACGATCATGCGCACCCGGTTGTGCATGAAACCGGTAGCGTTTAGCTCCCGCATGCCGGCATCCACAATCGGCACTCCGGTGCGGCCTTCACACCAGCGTTGAAAATCCTCGGCCGAGGTGTTCCACTCCACCCGGTCGTACTTCTGCACAAAGCTTTCCGTCACCACCCGTGGATAATGATCCAGAATCATCATATAGAACTCCCGCCAGATGAGCTCGTTCAGGAAGGTGTCGCTGAGCTGCTGCGATCGCCTGGCCAGCGCCCGCAGGCTGATGGTGCCGAACCGCAGGTGATGACTCAGGCGGGACGTACCCGCAACCGCCGGAAAATTACGGCGGTCAGCATATTGTCGGATTAGGTCATCGGCCACCGTCTTTCCCGGTATGTCAACAGCTGACGGGACGAACCCCATCTGCTCCAGCGAGGGAAAGGGTGGCCATGCCACCTGTGTCCAGTTGTCATATTCCAGACCATCGGGTAAGGGTTGCAAACTGTCGGCCTGCAGACTGTCCTTCCACTTGCGGCTGAAGGGTGTAAACACATGGTACGGCGTTCCCTGCCCGGTCAGAATCTCACCCCCCTCAAAAATCACCTGATCCTTGAAGGTCTTGAAAGCGACACCCTTTTCTTGCAGCATATCGCCAATGCGTGCATCGCGTTGTTTGGCATAGGGCTCATAGTCGCGGTTGGTATAGACTGCTGTAACAGGATATTCCGCTACAATCTGTGGCCACACCTCTTCCGGTGTGCCATAGTATACGGCCATGCCACTCCCCTTTCCCTCCAGCACTTGCCGGATGGCCGACAGTTCATGGTGGATGAAGGTTACCCGCGCATCATCACGGTCTTCCAGCTTGTCAAGGATATGTGGATCGAAAATAAACACCGGCAATACCGGCTGCCCCGTCTCCAGGGCTTTGATGAGGCCACGGTTATCGAATAACCGAAGATCGCGTCGAAACCAAAATGCTATCATGGTCGGGTAACATTG
>CAYYHM010000092.1:3792-8693 GCA_964471795.1 uncultured Chitinophagales bacterium
CTATCGCTACAGTACGGCAAACGTGTTCTATTTGATGAAGTGAACCTTCGCTTTACCGAAGGCCATTGCTACGGTGTAATCGGCGCCAACGGTGCAGGTAAGTCCACCTTCATGAAAATCCTGTCAGGCGAGATCTCACCCAACTCAGGATCCGTTTCCATAGATCCAGGCAAGCGGATGGCCGTCCTCAAACAGAACCACTTTGAATTCGATGAAGAAGTGGTACTGAACACGGTGCTGATGGGTCACCGGCAGCTGTGGGACATCATGGAACAAAAGAATGCGCTGTATGCAAAGCCTGATTTCTCAGCGGAAGATGGGATGAAAGTAGGTGAACTGGAGGATGAGTTTGCGAAGATGGATGGCTGGAATGCAGAGTCCGACGCCACCAAGCTACTCAGCAACCTGGGCATCAAAGAAGCCAACCACTACAAGCTCATGAAAGAGCTGGACGGATCGGAAAAGGTGCGGGTACTGTTGGCACAAGCCTTGTTCGGCAACCCGGACATCCTGATCCTGGATGAACCGACCAACGACCTGAGCATTCAAGCCATTACCTGGCTGGAAGACTTCCTGTTGGACTTCAAGAACACGGTTATCGTCGTCTCCCACGACCGGCACTTCCTGGATACCGTTTGTACGCATGTGGTGGACATCGACTTCGGCAAGATGAAGATATTCACCGGCAACTACACCTTCTGGTATGAGTCCAGCCAGTTGGCCCTGCGGCAGCGGGCATCATCAAACAAGAAGGCCGAAGACAAGATCAAGGAACTGCAGGAATTCATCGCCCGATTTAGTGCCAACGCCTCCAAGTCGCGGCAGGCAACCAGCAAAAAGAAGATGCTCGCCAAGATCAAAGTGGAGGACATCCAGCCTTCCTCCAGACGTTACCCGGCCATCATCTTCCAGCAAAGCCGTGAAGCTGGCAACGAGATTCTCAATGTGCAGCATCTTGCTGCATCTGCCAACGGGCAAACCCTTTTCAGCAACCTGACATTCTATGTGAACAAAGGCGACAAAATCGCCTTCCTGGCAGAAGACGGCTCAGCTATCACCGCATTGTTCCAGGTGTTGGCAGGGGAAAAAGCGGCAGACAGTGGCACTTTTGCCTTTGGGCAGACCATCACTACTGCCTATCTGCCCAACGAAAACGACAGCTACTTCACAGCAGACCTCAGCTTGATCGACTGGTTGCGCCAGTATTCCGAGGACAAGGATGAGGCCTACATCAGGGGATTCCTGGGCAAGATGCTGTTCTCCGGACAGGAATCACTCAAGAAAGCCACTGTGTTATCCGGTGGTGAAAAGGTGCGCTGCATGATCTCTCGCATGATGCTGAAGGGCGGCAACCTGCTGATGCTGGACGAGCCAACCAACCACCTCGACTTGGAATCCATCACATCTTTCAACAATGCCTTGCGGGATTTTCCGGGGACAGTGTTGTTCACCTCCCACGACCATACCTTTACCCAAACCATTGCCAACCGGGTGATAGAAATACTACCTGATGGCTGCGTGGATAAGGTGATGGAGTTTGATGAATACCTGGAGTGGAAGGCGGCTGCCGAAGCGCGCAGCAACGCCTGACCATTTGGGCAGTATATCCATCCTGACATTGTAGTCTACAGTCCCGTCCAGCTGACGTGACTCAAATCCATGCATGCTATTCAGCCACTTGGATTGTCATCGTTTGTCGATGAGTTGCTGCGGTTCGTCGATTAAAAGTTGCACGCCTGACTTCATTGATGCACATCACCTTTTAGATGATATTTTTAACTTATTTTTGGTGACCGTTATGTAGGTCCTGCTTCATACATATACATATTGCAAAATACCCCAAATCGACATGTAGCAGCAACTCGCCTGACATACACCAAAAACGAAAGATATGGCTACTCCGATCGATTGGGGAATTGACCCTGCACAAAACATTGTGCAGCAACAGCGGATCAGGATAACCAACAGTACTGCGCTGGCAATGATCATCATCAGCTTCCTGCTTACCCTGCTTGACCTGTTTATCGGCTCAGTTCACCATAGCCTGATTACCTTGAGTATATCATTGGTTTTTAGTATGCCACTGATACTGAACAAGTTCAACAGAACGATTGAAGCACAATTCAGCCTCATAGTATTTCTATTACTTGCCATCATCGCCGATGGTACAGCCGTTCAGAATGCAGAACTGTATCGGTTTTATCTCTTGTTTCCCCTGTACTTTACATTCCACTTCTTCTATGGAACCAATACGCAATTGTTTCGTGTCTGTCTGGGCTTAGCTGTACTATCATTGGTGGTGTTTCACTATGAGGTGTATGTATTGGGAGACAGGTGGGAACCTGGGATTGAAATCGGATACTGGTCATTCAAGTCGCTGTTTTTTATTGGCATGTTGGTCACTTCCCGCACAGGAAAAACCTACGAAGAGTTCATCACCACCTACAATCATGCCATAGAGCAATCATTTACACCGACGGCATTTCGGAAGAAAGAACAACCGTACTTTTTCAGAAATCCTGCGCACATTAGGGAATTTCCTGTTACCTCATCACCCGTTTGGCACCACGATATCTATCCCGATGAATTGGTTTCACGGATGGATGAGGAGATAAACAATACAGGTTGCTTTGAAAGCCAATTTGCATTTCAACACGATGATCAACTGACCAATTACATCCTCTGCGTGTACAACATCCATGTTAACGGAATGGATGTGATCGTTGAATCGTGCAGAAACATCACTGTGTTGCATAACCTGACGCAGGATCTGGAAAAAACCAATAGGCAATTACAAGAGACCATCATCAACAAGGACCGGTTCTTCTCCATTCTGGCGCATGATTTGCGCAGTCCGATCACCTCCATGCTATCGATTACACGTATTCTGGATGAACAGCCCAGTTTGCCGGCAGGAAAGCAACAACAACTGCATCACATGTTGTTGCATTCCAATGAAAAGACGTTGCATCTCCTGGATAGCCTGCTCGCCTGGTCGAAATTACAGCGGGGACAATGGCAACCGGAAAAAAGCAGTACCAATCTGGCCGACATAGCGCAACATGCTGCTGAAGCAGCACAACAGGCGGCAGCAAACAAGAATGTGCAGGTACAGCTGGACAATGGTCATCCCGCCTATATGATGCTGGACAAGACCATGATGGAAACTGCGGCCCGAAACCTGGTGTCCAATGCCGTTAAATACTGCCATGCCGGAGATACAGTAACCATTGCCACGTGGCTGAACAATCAAAGCGCATTCCTGAGTGTGCGGGATACAGGCATAGGCTTGTCGCCGGAAAAACTTCATGAGCTCCAACAGCATCAGGACATCAGTAGTACAGCAGGCACCAACGGAGAAACCGGCACTGCCCTTGGGCTGGCCCTCGTCCGTGAATTTGTGCGGATACATGGTGGAAAATTGCACATCAATTCCACCGAAGGCGAAGGCTCCGAGTTCATCATGGAGTTGCCGGTAAACGGGTCAGCAATTGCCGGGTCCTGATTGACCCGAATCCCAGTCTTACAGTTTCCAGCCGAACCACCTCTGGTTGCCCAGGATACATTGCAGGCAGCTACTCATCAGGCAGCACTGCTCAGCCCTGCCACCGGAAATTCATTTCCATGACGATTATCATAGTTTGTGCGCCATTATAGCGATAGCTTTGGGAAAACCATTTCGATATGTCGTCAAAGAAACCATTCAAGACAAGACACCTGGGTGGACAGCCCTTGCATCCGGAATCGCTGATGATGTCCTACGGATACAATCCGGGCTGGTCGGAAGGAGCCATCAAAAGCCCGATTTTCCAGACATCTACCTTTGTGTTCGAGTCGGCGGAAGATGGCAAAGCTTTCTTCGAACTGGCTCATGGGAAACGAGAGAAAGGCGTAGACGAAAAGGTAGGTCTCATTTACAGTCGCCTCAACAATCCTGATCTGGAAATACTGGAAGACAGGCTCACCTTATGGGATGGTGCAGAGGCCGCTGCCGTGTTCGAAAGTGGTATGGCCGCTATCTCCACTACACTGCTGGAATTGCTGGCACCCGGACAAGTTGTGTTGCACAGCGACCCGGTGTATGGCGGCACCGATCACTTCCTGAAACATACCCTCAGCAAATTCGGGATACAGGCAATCGGTTTTTCACCCAATGATACCCGTGCAGATATCGAAGCACTGATAGACCGACATGGCGTGCGTGGCAAGGTAGGCATGATCTTCATCGAAACACCTGCTAACCCGACCAATGCCCTGTTCGATATCGCCATGTGTGCGGAATTGGCAACAGCACTCTCTACACCTGATACGCCGGTATTTACCGCCGTTGATAACACATTCCTCGGCCCCTTGTGGCAGCATCCGCTGGCCCACGGCGCTGACCTGGTGATCTACTCTGCCACCAAGTACATCGGAGGCCATAGCGATGTGATTGCCGGGGCCGTATTAGGCAGCACAGCGCTGATCGGACGCATCAAGACCATGCGCAGCCAATTGGGCAGCATGGGTGGGCCATGGACGGGCTGGCTGCTGCTGCGTAGCCTGGAAACCCTCAAAGTACGCATGGAAAGACAACTGGCCAATGCGAAACTGGTGGCAGATTTCCTCGTCGGTCATCCTGCCGTAGAAAAGGTGTTCTACCTGGGGCATCTTACCCCGGGCTCCCGGCAATTCGACATTTATGAAAAGCATTGCAAATCACCGGGTGCCATGATCTCCTTCTGCATCAAGGGCGGCGAAAAGGAAGCCTTCGCCTTTCTCAATAAACTGGAGATCTTCCACCTCGCTGTAAGCCTGGGCAGCACCGAGTCGCTGGCAGAACATCCTGCTTCCATGACACACAGTGGCGTAGATCCACAGGAACGACTGGAGTATGGCATCACAGACAACATGATACGACT
>CAYYHM010000093.1:0-8620 GCA_964471795.1 uncultured Chitinophagales bacterium
GACCCGGGTGGCTGTGGCATCGACGAGTTCAAGATCACCATCAGTGCCAGCCAATTCAACCCCAACGGCGACACGCTATGGTTCTCGCTGATGAATGCCAACGCCAGCGGCTTCGGCGACTACACCGACCACTATATCCACGGGATCTGGGCGGCAGCACAAAGCAAGGACATACAGGATCAGGTGCGCTATCAGTCCTTCACCGACTTTACCGGTATGCCCAGCGGCCGCGGCAGCATGAACTGGCGCAACTTCCGCCCCAACGGCAACCCGACCAACCTGGCCGGCGACTGGGATGGCATGTGGTTCTTCAAGGATATCGACCAGAGCGTACCGGCTACGCGTGACACCCTGTTCGAATGGAGTCGCTGGTTGTGGGACGACATCGGCTTCCGGGGCTACCGGATCGACGCAGTCAAGCACTTCCCACCCGACTTCATGGGCGACCTGCTGGATTACCTCCACGACAAGGGCATTGACCCGCCCATGGTGGTAGGTGAGTTCTTCGATGGCAATCCGGGGTCCCTCAGCTGGTGGGTCAACGCCGTGAAAGCTGCCATGGATCAGGATACACGTGACAACATCTACGTGCGCGTGTTCGACTTCTACCTGCGGCAAGCGCTCAAGGATGCCTGCGATGCCTTCGGCTATGATGTGCGCAACGTGTTCGACCGCTCCATGGCCGACGGTGGCGGACTGAGCGGTTTCGAGGTAGTTACCTTCATCAACAACCACGACTACCGTTATCCCGGCCAGGAGGTCATCAACAACCCGGAGCTGGCCTATGCCTACATCCTCACCAACAATCAGCTGGGCATTCCCTGCGTGTTCTATCCCGACTACTTCCAAAACCGATCACTCGGCGCCGATATCAAGGCACTGATGGAAGCCCACCGCCGCTACATCTATGGCGCAGGGCAACGTTATTACCTCAACCGCAACGGAGCCGGCTATCCGATGAACTTCATCTCCGGCTTCACCAACACATCACTCATCTATCAGCTATCCGGCAGCCAGAGTGGCAGAGATGTGGTGGTAGCCATCAACTTTGCCGGCGAACGCCTGCGTGTGGATGCAGGGATACAGGGCGGCAACCTGAGCCCGGGGGATACACTCACAGACATCTTCGGGGTATCGCAGTTTCCTTTTGCCATCGTAAATGGCAGCAACCAGGTGTACATCGACCTGCCGCCACGTTCGTTTGGTGTGTGGGTGAAGGGTGACCTGCGACGGGAGCTGATAGCCATCGAAGATCCATTTGTAGGCATTCCCCAGCCCGATATGGCCGACATCCGGCTGTTCCCCAATCCTGCCAGCACACACATCTCCATTCAGCTGGATGATGTTTGGGAGGACAACTTGCAGGTGGAAATCCTGAACATGAATGGCGCAGTGGTGTACAGCGAACTACGGTCAGGTGCTTCTACCCTGCATACGCTGCCGGTTGACCAGCTTCCGTCAGGCTTGTATCTGCTGCGGATGCATGACGGCAAGAGGCAGGCTATGCAGCAGTTCGTGAAGCCTTAGCATCTTGCGCCATCCGCAGGGTGAGCAACAGTAGTGGCAGAAAAATGGCCACACCCAGCTGTACCTCCAGCGTGTGCTCCGCCAGAAAGGAGGTCCACATGGCTACCTGTATAGCGCCATAGGGCACATACCAACCTATACCGGAAGCCCACCAGGGCCATAGTAGCGATAGCATCAGTAGTCCAAGGCCTACCAAACCGGCACCTGCTGCCGTGTACAGCCATTGATTGTGCGGCATCAGGCGCAAGTTCTCCGGCATATCAGGCAGGTCGTTGGCATACCAGGCATTCATGGCCTCCTGCAAATCGCCGATGCCTACTCCCGCTACAGGATGTGTACGGATGATGTGCCAGGCAGCCACATAGGAGTGGATGCGGCGCGAATCTGAAAAGTTGTACCCTTCTTCCGTCCCCGACAATCGCAGATCCTTGAGGGTGTACGTGACCTTGTTGTGGAAGGTAGGCACCAGGGAATATGCCAACACAGGTACTGCAATGACGATCAGCAGCAAGATACCGGCCTGTTTCCATCGTCTGTGCAATACCGCAGTACGCAACACCAGAAACCCGATTACCGCATACATCGCCAACAAACCGCTCCGCACCGACAAGACATGCAGAAACAGGAAGAGGAATATCGCCAGCACACCATATATGTATCGCTCTGCCGGCCAACGCATGTACCACTTCTCACCATACAACCAGGCAGCGCTAATGGTGGCAACTACCAGCAACAAGCTGTATCGGATGTGGCTGAACGGCGTCTCAATGGTTTTGGCATGCAGGTATTGCTCCACCACCTCACGGTATTCCATCAGGAAGTTGATGCCCACCACTACGGCCGATAGGGTAGCGATGCCCACAAACAGCGATAAAAGTGTTTTATAGAACCTGTCACTCATTGCCGGCGCTGTGTACAATGCCCATGGCAGCACCAGAAACGGTATCTTCTCCTGTGTGCGTGTCCACCAGATGCCGGTATCCGAACTATTCCAGCCACTCAGCAGATAGACGATTAGCACCCCGCTCCAGGCCCACCAGACAGGTTGTTGCAGCCATTTCGGCAGGTCTGTGCCGATGGTGGGGTTCACCAATCCGCTGATCACCATCAATATCATGCCGATACTCATCAGCGCCCTGCTGCCTACCATGCCCACAAACAGGGCAGCAAAGCCAATAGCCAACAGGGATAATCGGAGTTGTGTCCACCTCATGGGCTACAAAGAAACAGAATTGCTGACTTACTGTAGCCTGTATACTGTTACCGTGTTATCTGACAGGCCTGTTACCACCAGAAGCTCACCCTTTCGTAGCGCCTGTGTCAGCAACATGGCAACACTGCCCCGCAGCGGGAAGTCGTCATACAAACTGCCTGATAGGCGCACGAGGTAGAGTTGTTCCCTGGCAGCACTTACCAAGCCAAGCACCGGCTCGTTGCCGGCGAGCATGATGCTGAAGCCCGGGTCGATGTTATCCGGTAGCTCATACGACATCAAGGGCTGCAGATCGGCCCCATACACCCGCAGATGGGTGCTGTCCATCACGATATGCTCTTTCTGTCCGTCATCTGTCAGGTCAGTATTGGCATAGTGTACCCTCCCCACACAATCGCCCAGCCTGGTAGTGGACACACGCCCCTGCTCATCTACCTGAATCAACGTACCGGCTGTGTCCATATTGATTAGCTCAAAGGCTCCTCTGCCGGCGGGATCCACAAAGAAAGGCTGACTGAAGGCGGTTCGTAAAGCTACAGGGCCGATGCGAACGGTGCCGTTCCTGGCATAACCCGTGAGCTTGCCGTCCTCTGATACGGTGATCAGGTAATCTTTCCTACCCGCCACATAGTGCTGTACCGGCATCCGCAACACCCCTGCCTGACGCATAGGGCTCCAGCCCGGCAATGGCCGCCCACTCTTGTAGAAACCATACACCTGACCATTCTCGCAGCCGATGAACATACGGAAGTCACCACTATTGTCGTAGTCTATCACCGACAGGCCGCTGCTCACCGGCGATGGCAGCCGCAGCGGAAAGTTCTCTACATCCTCTCCGTTCCTGTCAATCAGGTAGATGGCTCCGGCTGTGCTGAACAGGTACTGTATCTTCCCGTTCCGGTAGTAGTCTACGGTGGTTATGCTGCCGATGACAGGGGCGCCAAGCTGCCTTTTCCAGAGGACATCTCCCGCCTGATCCATCAGGTACAACTGATGGCCTGCATCCGTCAACAACAATTCATAGCTGTTGTCGATGTGGTTTCTGACAACGGCCGGTGTGCCGGCGAGCAAGGTGTCCAACTCTGATTTCCAGAGCAGGTTGGTCCGCTGCTGAAAGTTGCTGCCTGTCTGCAGATAACCGGAAAGCAGATACATGCCTTCTTTGTAGGGTGTCAGCTGTAATCCAAGCGGGTTGTATTGAAAAAGTCCGCTGCCGGGCTGGCTCCACGCATCCAGATTGGCCTTCCCAACCCTTCGCAGTAGTGGTGCAGAGCGGCCGATGTTCACATAGATCTGGATGGCGGGGTCGTTGGTCATCTTCTCCTGAAAGGCCAGGTAATCCATATCCAACGCCATCGTCTGCTGGTCGAGGTAGCGCTCTATCAGCACCTTCAGCTGACCAACACCGGCTGCCAGTACGATGTACTGATCGATGACGGTAACAGCAGGCTGTTGCAGTTTTTCACTATCAAAGCCGAACACCTGTTCAAAGCCATCCACCTTGTCCAGCGTGAAGAGGGGAAACCCTTTGTAATCGTCGGGCAGCACTTCGGCCACACCGGACTGTACCGCTGCCAGTGCCAGCAGTTGATCCAGCGCCAGATCGACATCTGTGGCCGTGGCGATTACTACCATGTCCGACTCTATCTCCTCATCAAAAGGCTCCAGTATGGCCAGCACTACGGACTGCCCTATCCAGTTGCCGATGTACCTATCGTACCATGATCTGGCCGGCCCCTGCAGGTCAGCTGTCAGCCGATCCACATCTGCTGTACGCAACTCATACACTACCGCCGTATTGAAGGGCAGCACGGCATAGGGGTTCATGGTAGCGTCGGTATTAGGGCGCAACAAGGCCGGGTGAGCACTAGGTGCATCACCTACTGCAAAGTATCCATTCAGGAAGATGCCATCCATACCGGCGGCAAAGTCAGCAACCACCCACCCGCCATAGGCAGAGACGGCAGCCAATGCAGCCTGATCATCCACCATGGTGCTGAGCAGCGCAGACAGGTTCGGCAAGCAAAGGTAAATCTTTGGTCGGTTGTTGCGATCGGCCAACTCACGGAGGTCGAATAACGCTTCAGCTTCCGGAAAGGGTTTCTCGTCTGCGGCCTGTGCTATGGCTGCTTCCAATAGAAACACTGATGTGCTAAACACCAATTGCTTTCCTTCCAGTACAAATGCCGCCCCGGTAGCTGCATCCTCATACAGGGTAGTGCCCCGGTATTGACGGGTCGCTGATGGAAGTGAATCGGGCAGTTGCCACACCTGTGGCGCACTCCACACCCAAAGCAGGCCATAGTCGTCGGCGCTCACCTTGTGAACAGATACCAGCATGGAAGCATCGGCTGGAGCAGGTGACACGGGCAGGAAGGATGCCGCTACTTCCATATCGCTGGCTACACGCTGCGTAAGCCCATACGCCAGCAGGTTGTTCCAGGTGGAATCGTCGGCTACCAACAACGACAACTGCTCTGCCGCCGGAAAAGAGAGCACCATAGCCGCATCTACCGGCACCCATCGCAAGGGGTCGCCGGCCGGAATCACCGACCTGAAGAACAGCACATACACTCCCCAAACGGCGGCTACCAAACCGATAATGATACTAACCAACCAGCGTTTTCCCATGGCAAACAACGTGATATGGGCAAATGTACCTACTCCCCTGTCACCGCGATATACGACATTTGCACAGGCAATAACACACATTGTATGGTAAAGACATTATTCATAGCCGGAATCGTGTTCGGCGGGCTGGGTGTAGCGTTGGGTGCTTTCGGCGCCCACCGGCTGGAAGGCAAGCTTACACCCGATCAGGCAGACATATTGGATAAGGCAGTACGATATCAGTTTATCCATGCACTGGCTATCATCGGGGTGGTTCTATCGTATGGAAAACTGCCATTTTCCACCACGCTGTGGGCCGGCAGCTTGTTTCTGGCAGGCATCATCCTGTTCAGCGGCTCCCTGTACCTGTGGAGCATGCGCGACCTATTGGGTATAGGCAGCTGGCGATTCCTGGTGTTCCTCACTCCCTTGGGAGGCACAGCCTTCATCGCAGGATGGATATCGTGGCTGGTGAGTGCCATAAAGTGGCAGCCATGAAAAAAGCCGCCTTGTGGGCGGCTTGTATGTAGGTTAGCGTTGAATCAGAACTCGTCGCTTTCTCCTTCGGCACCTTCAAACTCCCAGATGGCTTCGTTGCCTTTCAGCGTTCCCTGCCGCTTCTTTTCCTGAATCGCTTCGATTTCGCTGCGGTCATAGGTAACGATTGCATTCGGGATTTCGCCAATGATCTTGAACTCGGTACGTCGGTTGACCTGATGTTCGATATCGGTACAAGGTACGCCGTCGGCACAATCGTTGAGCAACATCGCCTCACCATATCCTACTGCCTCGATGCGGTCAGCAGCGATTCCTTTGGCAACGAGATAAGCCTTACTGCTTTCTGCGCGGCGCTGCGACAGGTCTATGTTGTAGTCCTTGGGCGCGCGGGAGTCGGTATGTGAGCTTAGCTCGATGCGGATGTTCGGGTTGAGAGTCAGGATTTGATACACCGAGTCAAGGGAAGGCATGGCGTCTTCGCGGATGTCAGCCTTGTCCAGGTCGAAGTATACGTTGCGCAGTACGATGGTTCCTATATCCGAGATGGGCGTCAGGAAGATGTCTACATACAACGTATCAGATTCCTCGAGCCCTACGGTAGAGGTAGTATTCAGACCATACGTATAACCGGGCTTGCGCGCCTCCAGTCTGAAGTTGGCAAACTGTGTGCCTACGAAGAACTCAAAGCCTGTTTTGTCGGCAGTGACACTGCTATCCAACAGTCGGTCGGTATCAGCCAGAAACAGTTCCACGTTGGCGCTGTCGAGCGGAGTGCGTGTACTGTCACCTTTCTGGAATACCTGCCCGATGACGGTGAAGACAGGTGGGTAAACATACTCGAATGCCCAGATGTCGTCACAGCAGTTGGGCCACTTCGGGGAGATGGAGCCATCACGGTTGGATACGATGAACCCTTTTTCCCCATCGGCATATTGAATGTAGTAGAAGTCATCCACCGGTGAGTTGATGGGCATACCCATGTTGATCGGCACAGCCCAGCGACGTCCGGAGCCCTTGGACATAAAGATGTCGTAGCCACCGATGTTGGTAAGGCCATTGGAGGAGAAATACAGGATTTCTTCCTTGAAATCATAATACGGTGTCAGTTCATCATTGGGCGTATTGATGCGGCGACCCATATTCCGGGCCTCGCCGAACTCACCACTTCGGTCAATCACGCTGTACCAGATATCGAGCCCGCCTTGTCCACCTTCCCGGTTGGACACGAACATGAGCATCTCTTCCCCTCTGCTGGAGTAGGGCACAATGATTGGATGTGTGTTGGTGGCGTAGGGATCGTTGATGCTTACCTTTTTGGGTCGGCTCCACTCCCCTTCTTCCAGCTCACTCATATAAATGTCACAGCGCACGTTCACTCCACCGTCGTCGGTACACCTGGTAAAGAAGAACCGCTTACCGTCTTGTGTGAATGATCCATTGCCGGTATGTACATCCTCTTCGTTGAAGGGTCCGTCCATTTCTCGCGCCTTGGTCCACTCCTGTCCATTCCAGAACGACTGCAGCAGCTGTGCTTTGGGGATCATCTTGGTCTTGTTGCTTTCCAATACCGGCACACTATCTACCCGCATTGATCCAAAGATCAACAGGCTATCCTCCTGTACCAGACGGGGGGAAAACTCTGTATAGAGGGCATTGATGTTGCCACTCATGTGGGTAAACTGAATGTTGAGGGTATCGTTGACCATGCCAAGAGCCAGTGTACATCCATCGGATTCCGTTTTGGCCAACCGCTTCAGCACGATGGCTTCCGGCCCTTTTTCCTGATAGCGTCTTCTGAACTCTTCGAAGTTGTCGCGGGCTTCTTCGTATTGCCCGCCCATCTTCAGCATCAGCGCATAGTAATATTGAGCAATCCGATAATCGTCGTTGTTGGCGTCGAAGGCCATTTTGTAATATACCAATGCTTCCTTGTAGTTTCTGGCGGCCGACATGGTATGTCCCAATTTGAGGGCTACATCACTCATGTCAGGGCGTTCTTCTACTACAGCCTTATAGTAGTCGATGGCATTGTAGAAGCTACCGCTCTCCATCAGGCGGTCAGCCTTCTTCAGCTTACCCTTCCAGCTTAGGCTTTCATCCTCCGGATCAATTTGCGCCAAGGCCACCTGAGCCCCCATCCACATCATCAGAAAACCGAAAAACAAATATTTCATGCAACTCGCAATTTTGGGTTCAAGAATAAATCGGTGTACGCAGGGAAATGGATTAGAAGCGCAGACAAGGTACTACGATCTGAATCGGTGGCTGCTTGATGATGCCAATGTATTGTAGGGATAACTCAAAGCCCCCACGACCCTTGCTGACTTCGCTGAGCGAGGATATGTTGACGTCATAGCTAAGGCCCAGTCGGAAGCTCTTGTATTCACCACCTACATAGGGTATGATGGCATCGGTGCCGGAGGCCCTGAACCATGCACCACCGAACAATGTAGCATCAAATGCTGGGTTCTGCAGCTTGTACCCCACATCTGCGCCAATGGAGAACTCCTGCGCCTTGGTTTGATTCATATATATGAATCGGGGGTTAATGGTCATGAGGTCGTTTAGCCTGTAGTTGGCTTCCGCATGTGCTATGTACCTCATCCCCAGGCGCACATCGGGATTGTTGAAGAACGACTCCTTGGGGCGAAGCAGGTGAAAGGCTGCTGCACCGCCGGACACGGCCAGGTCTTCATTGATTTTTCTAGCGTAGCCAAGACCCAGGTTCAGATCTACATTTTGTGGTGTTTCTGTAGGGATGTTCTCATTGGT
>CAYYHM010000094.1:0-5874 GCA_964471795.1 uncultured Chitinophagales bacterium
TCAGGATACTGCTCTACACCCAAATGTATCAAAGCCACATTCTGCACCAGCTCCATAATCCGCTCTATTCCTCGCATGGTAAGCTCTCCCTGGTACTCGCCACTTTTCATGCAAACCTTATTGTAAGGCATGGAAAAGTGGGCAGCATGTCCGGTATAGAGGGTTACGTCAGCCTTTGGTCCATCACAATAAATAGTCAAGCCGCCGGTGTAGTACTCGGTGATTCCCGATACAATTACACGGGATTCATCGAAATAGGTAAACCCGCGCGAAAAATAGTCCCATTGCCCCATGCGGTGCGTAATATCCGATTGCAGCAACAGATTAGGGGGTATTTCCCCCGGCGTGGTATATTTTTTAGGTAATTCAATCATGGTATATTAATTGTGATTGGTGAGTTGATCATGTTTACCTGATTAGGATATAGTGTCCCCTGTGCTCAGCACTTACCGACCATTGTCAGACAAGCGCACAACCGGATGCCGGTATTGGCAATAATTCTGAGCAAGTCGAATACCGAACCAGGTATGTTTGGCCGTAGTCTGGTAAATAGACGATAGGAAAGGTCGGGGATACAGCGCCTCTACGCTTTTGGGGCGAAAACCACTTTCCTGCAATACCCCACAGGCATCTAGCATTTGTGGATCGCAGGCCCTCGTGGCAGCAAAGCCCGGAATACTGATCTTGGTTACCATATACAACAGGTCGTGGTACCATACATAGGCATAGGGGTAGTGACTTCGCAAGCCTTCACCATCCTGTTGCTCTTTGATGGCAGCAATCAATTGTCGACTATTGGCTGGTTGGATTGCCTCCGGCAAATTACCTGTGGCAGGGAGATATTTCATATCGGTTTCATGGACATACAAATTGGTATGGTGCACCCCGAAACCAAACTCAGCAAGGAGTGACGGCCGTACCAACAGATGGGTGAAGCCACGTGCTGCTTCATCGATCACCTTTCCCGGCAACTGCGATCGATCACCAATATCGCGCAAATCGTGGCTGTGCAGCAGCAATGATGCCGGTGAAAAACTCAGCAGTACTGCAGACAATGGCTGCCGGAGTATGGCTTGCAAGACGTCGGGCTGCTGAATGATACAGTCCGTAATGAGCCCGTGTGGGGGTTGAATCAGCGACTGCAATTCCGAAGTGGTGGATACTTGGGTAAACCACAAGTGGAAGGAACGTTGGTGTCGGCCGGTGAGGGTGACCATGGTAGTGGATAGCATAAAACAGTTTTGATGCGTGAATAAACTTGTATTCACCATGAAAACCGAAATGCCTGTAATGAAAGGGATGCACGTAACAGTTTTCCTTTGCAGAAGGCTCATCGCTTTAGCACCGTGGTGTTACACTCGGTTGCTGCCAATTGAATGGCTCATGATGATGATACAAAAGTAGAAATTATTCCTGATAAACAGCGCTACGGAACCGGTACTTTGTTTTGCGGGTCAGACTGCATCCTATCCTATGATCATGTAATAAGATACCAGATGCCGACTGCTTACAGTGACATGAATAAATCCTTGGATGCAATATCTCTTGTACCAAACAGCTGCTCAGGCAAACACCTCATCCAGCGCTTCCCGGATCTTGCCGGCAGCTTCTTCCAACAAGGCCGTGGTATGAGCTGCAGACACGAAGCCCACCTCATATCCACTTGGTCCGAAGTAAACGCCTCTTTCCAGTGCCGCCGCATGGAAGCGGGAGAAGTAGCTCATACTGCCACCGTCTATCTCTGCAGCCGAGCGGATGTGTTCCTGCTTGCTGAATGCCATCCAGAAGATTGAGCCTTGATGGAAAACGTGCAGCGGGTAGCCCTTGGTGGTGGCATGCTGCTGAATGGTCTGCACCAGCATGGCTGTCTTTGCCTCGAGCTCCTCATAGAATCCGGGGCGGCTGCATTCCAACAGGGTAGCGTATCCGGCGCTCATGGCTACCGGATTACCACTCAACGTACCGGCCTGATACACAGGACCTTCCGGAGCAATGTGGCTCATTACCGCAGCACTACCACCGTAGGCGCCCACCGGCATGCCCCCGCCAATGATTTTGCCATAGCACACCACATCGGGTTGTATGTTGTATAGGCCAGCAGCACCATGGAAGCCTACCCGGAAACCGCTGATGACCTCATCGAATAATAGCATAATTCCATGCTGCCGGGTAATGTCGCGCAAGAACTTGAGGAAGGACAAATCCTGTAACAGCAACCCATTGTTGGCAGGTATAGGCTCGATGGCGATTACAGCAATATCGTCCGGATATTGACGGATGGCTTCCCGTACCGCCTCCTCATCATTCAGTGGCAGCACAATGGTTTCCTGGGCATACGCTTGCGGCACACCGGCACTGCTGGTGTTGCCAAGTGTAACCAGACCGGAGCCCGCCTTCACCAGCAGTCCATCTACGTGGCCATGGTAGCAACCTTCGAACTTGATGACCTTATTGCGTCCCGTGGCTCCTCTTGCCAGCCTGATAGCCGACATGGCTGCCTCTGTACCGGAGCTCACGAACCGGATGCGTTCCAGAAACGGATGATCTGTCAGAATCAGCTCTGCCAGTTTGTTTTCGGCGCGGGTGGGCGCCCCGAAACTGGTGCCATGCGAAACAGCTTCCATGATGGACTCGCGCACCCGTGGGTGGTTGTGGCCGAGGATGAGCGGCCCCCAGGAGCAGCAAAAGTCGGTATATCGGTTCCCATCGGCATCCCAGATGAATGGGCCATCTCCTCTGTCGATGAATAGTGGCGTGCCTCCGACAGAACGGAATGCCCGTACCGGTGAGTTTACGCCTCCCGGAAAATAGGTCTTCGCCTCATTGAAAAGTGCTGCAGACTGCTCTCTTGTCATATCTCCTCTGAATACAGCGGCAATGATATAAAAAATGTGGTGCCACGACCAACCTCGGTGGTAAACCAGATCCTGCCGGCACATTGCTCCACCATCTGCCTGGCCATTGCCAGTCCCAGGCCCATACCGGAGCTCTTCGTTGTAAAATTGGGAACAAACACCTTGTCGGCTTGTTCGTCGCTGATGCCTGTTCCGTTGTCAGAAATGGCCACTACCACCTCACTGCCTTTCACCTCCAAGCGTACCTCTATCCTACCCTGTCTGTCTTCAGGAATGGCCTGCACCGCATTCTGTATGATGTTATTGCATACACGCAGCATATAGCTCTTATCGGCATATACATACACCGCCTCCGTGGGCAACACCAACTGCATATCTGCCACTTGCTGCCGAAACAGTTCCGCAGTGCCCACAAGTATTTCACGAAGATTCACCACCTCCAGGTTGGCTGTGGGCATTTTGGCAAACAAGGAAAACTCGTTGGCGATGCGGGTCAGGTTTTCAATCTGCTCAATGAGTGTTGCCGATACCCTTGCCACCCGTTGCTCCAGATCAGGGGCATGATCCTTATAGGCACGCTCCAGCAGCTGTACGCTTAGCTTCATCGGTGTGAGCGGGTTCTTGATCTCATGGGCTACCTGCCGTGCCATCTCCCGCCAGGCGCTCTCGCGCTCCCCCTTGGCCAGATTGGCCGCACTCTCTTCCAGCTCGCCAATCATCTTGTTGTATTCGGCGATCAACTGTCCTACCTCATCTTTGCTCGACCACGGAATAGGCTCGTTACGGCGGCCCAACTGCACTGCCTTCAACTTATCGCTGAGTACCTGCAATGGGCGCGTCAGCGAGTTGGACACCACAATACCCAACATGCCTGCCAGCACAAACAGCAGCACATAAATGTTGATGAAATACACCAGGAAGTCGTTGATCTCGATTTGCAGGTTCTTCTCCTTGGCGAAGTAGGGCAGGTTGAGGACAGCAATCACGTTGTATTGCTTGTCCAGCAACGGCATATATGCACTCAGGAAGGTAAGCCCTCCAATGGATTCCGACTGTATGTATTGCGATTGTTGTTCTCCCAGGATCTTCTGTCGCGCCACAGGATCCTCCAGGTCACCGATGAGGCCCTTCCGAAAGATGTCCGGCTGAGATGTCTGTAGCAGCAGACCATCATTGCCATACAGGTTGATATCAATGGCATGGATATCCGACAGGTTGTTGACATGGTAGAGCAACTCCTCTGATGCCAGGAACGGCCGCCAGTCGCGCAGGGTGTCGCTTTGCCCGTCACGCAGGTATTCTAACCCGCTCATCACTTGCCCTGCTTTGCGCAGTAACCTGTCGTAGTGATATGACTCATATTGGCGGATGATGTTGTTGATGGTCAACCAGCCGATGAGACCAAAAGAAGCGACGATCACGAACAGCATAAAGAGCTGCACCTTGGTTCGAAACGTTACATATCGCCACCGGATTCGTGGCCATACGCCCCGGCTGCCACGATACAACCAGACGATTAAGTAGGCCGGCACTAATAGCAACAGATACAGACAGAACAAGTAGGAAAACATGGATAGGGGTACGACTATGGAGGGTCGCTCGCGGCTAATCCAGACACTCCTGCCGGGCAGCTCCTCAAATATCATGTGTTCCCTGTCGCCGTCAGTGAAGGTGGTAAATACCTCCCTACCCGTGGTTTCGTACCGCAGGGGAAACGGATAGTCGCCTTGCCGCTTGGCCAGCTTGTGCCGCACATACAGCCCATAGTCATACCTGTCACTGATGTCATTCCGTTTCAGCCCATCCTGCAATAGCAGCTCCGGATATACACTACTGGTGCCCAGCGATTGTACCTTGAACGACACAACCACCCGGCCAATGAGGTTGGTAGATAGTGGGTTCTCCGGATCGCTATGAATGCGCACCATAGCCAGATACTCTAGATTATCAGGCGTTTCCGGGAAGAAGTACAGGTCCGGAATGGAGGTACGCCGACCACTGGAATCGATGCGAATGAAATAACTCGATAAAGGAATTGATTCGCTGTTTTTATAGGGGATGTCATTGCCCAGATAGGTGTAGACATCAATGGTATATTGCTGCTGCAGCTCCTTGAAATAGCGGTTGCGCAACATGCGCTCCAGCTGCGATTTGGACAGTAGCGGGTTAGCAAAGTAACCCCTGATAAAGGCATCATCCAGCAGTGACGGACGGATGCGGCTGAAGAGGAACTCGGTGAGGTGATCTTGCTGTGTGAGTGATTGGGCAAATACTTGCTGCAGTTCCCGTTCTTTTACCTGATTGAACCGGTGCAGGTATAATGAAACCATGCCACTGAACAGCATGATCCATGCCACCTGTATCCAGAAGGAGCGCAAGTGGTACTCCCTGGCAGCAAACAGGGCAAACAACAAGGTAACCGCTGTGGCCGACAATACGGCTATGCTGACATCCTGCCAGGGCCAAAAGAACAAGGCTACAGCAGCAAACAAGCTGAATCCGGCGAGTACTTGTACTACCATTGCCGGTACGCCCGTCCGATGCATCCACCAGAAAGTGAGCCACCTGTAGGAAAGCAAGAACCAGGCCGTCACCAAAAAGGCCATTATCAGCAGGCCGATAAGGCTGTAGCTGTTGAGGGCAAAGAAGTTGTTCACGTTGAATACCACCGACGAGTTCAGCACCAGCGACTCCGCCAGTTCCAGCACATAAAAACTGCCGACAGCCATGAATGCAAATCCACCCACCGTCACCAGCAACCGACCGGCCGCCGCAGCCGGCCGCCAAACGGGCAGCCAGCGGAAAGCATACGCTGCCAGAAACAGCACCAACAACACATGGATCAGGAGGTCACCCAAGGAAGGAATAAGATCAGAGGCGGCATAGTGCCTAGGCGAAAACAGGTCAGCCTGCAGCAGCCACTCCGGATACCAATATAGCGTACCCCAGCGGATGCCGGCAATCAATGCAGCCAAAATCAGGAACACCCACCAGGTGAGTCGAGGGCCGCCCCACAACC
>CAYYHM010000094.1:5974-8610 GCA_964471795.1 uncultured Chitinophagales bacterium
GCCTGACTAAACTGCCAATAGTATCCATTGGCCAGATGAATCAGGGTGTCTGCTCCTGAGGCGCCGGGAGGCGCCGGCAAGAAATCATAGCGATTCCAGCAGACCAAAGAATCGTTGCGCCAGGCAAAGATGCCCATCGGGAGATCATGCAAATGCGCCAATTCCGCTGATGTCCATTCCTGCGGAAACTGTTTGTGCCAGACACTATCGGCAAAAAGCGCCCGAACCGATTCCTGCTGATTAGTCAGCCATGTCAATGCCTCGGTATGTGCTACCTCCAGCTGAACCTCTTTGTTTTGTTGTTGGTACAATCCCCACGCACCCAGCAAGCACAGCACCATCAACACAGACAATAGCCGCGCATGTAAGGCTGACGATATGGTAGGTTGTCCATTCATGGGCATGGGACGGATCGCACAACAATCATGCCTGTCTGCTGCGCTCTTTGGCTTCGTTCCAGAGGGCATCCATTTCTTCCAGCGACATGTGCTGCAGGTCCTTGCCCACCTTACCGGCTTCCTGCTCTATGTAGCTGAATCGTTGGATGAACTTCCTGTTGGTTCTTTCGAGTGCTGTTTCAGGGTCTATATCAAGGAAACGGGCATAATTGATCAAGGAGAACAGCACGTCACCAAACTCCTCCTCGATGGCATCATGATGATGGCCATGATCATCATGCGCATATTGTTGTAGTTCCGAGATCTCCTCTTCCACCTTTTCCCAAACCTGTGCGCGGTTTTCCCACTCAAAGCCTACCTGCTTGGCCTTTTGCTGAATGCGATAGGCCTTTATCATGGCTGGCAGGGAGCGGGGCACACCTTCCAGCACCGATTTCTTGCCCTCTTTCAGTTTTAACTGCTCCCAGTTGCGCTTCACCTCCTCTTCGTCCTTCACCGTTACATCTCCATAGATGTGTGGGTGTCGGTGTACCAACTTATCACATTCTGTGTGGATCACATCGGCAATGGAAAACGCACCTTGCTCTTCCGCAATGCGGGCATAGAACACGATATGCAGCAAGATATCACCCAGCTCTTCTTTTACGCCCTTTAGGTCTTTGTCCACAATGGCATCTGCCAACTCGTAGGTTTCTTCGATGGTGAGGTTGCGCAGGGATTCCATGGTCTGTTTCCTGTCCCAGGGACATTGCTCCCGCAACTCGTTCATGATGGTCAAAATCCGCTGAAATGCCTCCAATTTTTCCTGCATCGTACATTTTTTTTGAACACCCGAGCCGGTTATCGGGTTATGGGTAAAGATACTCTATAGGGAATACGTAATTTTGCATAAACATTGCACATGGAAACCATACTCCTCGCTATACTTCTCGTTGCTGCAGCTTTTGCAGGCATTGCCATCAAGATCATCGTTAAAAAGGATGGTGAGTTCACCGGCACCTGTGCTACCAATAATCCCTACCTGAAGAACGAAATCGGTGAGTGTACGGTTTGCGGTCGTGTTCCATCAGAATCCTGCACCGCAGATAATCAGACTGCTAAAGCATAACTACGGGAATATCCATTTCCCGAACCCCGCAGTTTGTACAATCTCCTCCCCGCCATCTTCCGTAGAGAATACCAGCAGCCCCTCTACCCCATTTTCCGAAAGCAAGGCTAAAACATCCTCGGTACCGATTACCATGCAGGCTGTGGCAAATGCATCTGCCGTCATACAGTCCTTTGCAATAATGCTGGCACTTAAGATGCGTCCCATGGCCGGATATCCCGTAGCGGGATTGATGGTATGAACCAGTTTTACCCCATCGATCATACGCACATTTCGATAGTTGCCGGAGGTGGCCACGGCTTCACCCGTAAGCCCGATCATAGCTAACGTTTTCCGATCCTCAACTGTACTGGTCAAGGGGTCTTCAATGCCAATCACCCAAGGACTACCGCCTAATGATCCATGTGTAGCTACTTCACCACCTATCTCCACAAACCAATCAGTTACACCTTGGGACAACAGGTAACTGCCGACCGCATCCACACCATATCCTTTGGCGATAGCGCTGAAGTCGAGCTGCAACTGCGGAATCTGCTTCCTTACCAGATAGGTAGACCGCAGCGAACCTGACGTTGTATCTCGCGTGTCGACCTTCATGATTTCTGCCTGCGAAAAGTCGGTGATGGCCAACAGGCTGTCCACAATGGCGCTATCAATCACCGTTGGCTGTTTGTCCGGCCCAAAGCCATAATAGGAAACCAATGGCATTACAGCAGGATTGAAGGCACCGCCTGTGGCCCGATAGATGCTTTTCGCCTGTAAGAAAACGGTGTAGAAATGATTGTCGACCTCAAAGAATCCGGTACTGTCAAATCTGTTGAAACCACTGATGATGGAATTAGGGATGTAGGTAGACATGGAGTTGTTTACCACCAACAAGACAGAATCCACCCCGGTATCGAATATCCTGTCCAGACTGTCGATATAGGTTACCGTAAAGGTGGTGCCCATGGTCTGACCTTGCAGGGTGATGGTAGGAATACCCTGTTCTTGTTTCGGCGCACTGCAAGAAGCAACAATCAGGACTATGAGTAATACGAGGAATCGCTGCATGATAGATAGGATAAAAAAAGCCCACCGAAGTGGGCTTATGTTTTAGATACCGAAGTCGTCGAATGCAATGTTTTCTT
>CAYYHM010000095.1:0-8604 GCA_964471795.1 uncultured Chitinophagales bacterium
GTGACTTCGTGGTGCCCTCGCGCCTCAATCCGGGCGAGTTCTATGCGCTGCCACAGTCGCCCCAAACCTTCAAGCAGCTGCTGATGGTGTCGGGATTCGATAAGTATTTCCAGATTGTACGTTGCTTCCGCGATGAAGACCTGCGTGCCGACAGGCAGCCGGAATTCACCCAGATAGACTGTGAGATGAGCTTCATCGAGCAGGAGGATATCCTCAACACCTTTGAAGGACTCACCCGCCACCTGTTCCACACGGTGAAGGGCATCGATCTCGATACCTTCCCCCGCATGACCTACGATGAGGCGATGCGCTTGTATGGTTCCGATAAGCCGGACATCCGCTTTGGTATGACCTTCACGGAGCTGAATGATGTGGCACAAGGGCACGGATTCAGTGTGTTCGATAACGCTGAGTTGGTAGTGGGCATCTGTGCCCCCGGTACGGCAGAATATAGCCGCAAACAGATTGATGAACTTACCGATTGGGTAAAGCGTCCGCAGATCGGGGCACTTGGGTTGGTTTACATCAAGTACAATACGGATGGTACGGTTAAGTCGTCCATCGACAAGTTTTTCAGCGAGGAAACCCTGAAGGGTTGGGGTGAGCGTTTCGGTGCCAAGCCCGGTGATATGGTGCTGGTATTGGCCGGAAAGGCTGCAGCTACCCGTAAGCAGCTCAACGAGCTTAGGCTGGAGATGGGCAATCGGCTGGGATTGCGCAACCCCGCCGTGTATCAGCCTCTGTGGGTGATAGACTTTCCGCTGCTCGAGTGGGACGAGGACACGCAGCGCTTCTACGCCATGCACCACCCATTTACCTCTCCCAAGCCGCAGGATATACCGCTGCTCAAGACTGACCCCGGCGCTATCCGTGCCAACGCCTATGATCTGGTGATCAACGGCGTGGAGATTGGTGGCGGCTCCGTGCGTATCCACGACCGGGGTGTGCAGCAGCAGATGTTCGAAGTGCTGGGCTTTACGCCGGAGAAAGCACAGGAGCAGTTTGGATTTTTGATGAACGCTTTTGAGTTCGGCGCGCCGCCACATGGTGGTATCGCCTTTGGCTTCGACAGGTTGTGTGCTATTTTCGGCGGGCAGGAATCCATCCGCGACTTCATCGCCTTCCCGAAAAACAATGCGGGCCGCGATGTGATGCTGGATTCCCCCAGCGCCATCGAAACCGAGCAGCTGGATGAGTTGTACATCAGCCTGAAGGAGACGGATAAGTAGTATGGCGATTGCGTATGGCGATGTGCGATTTTCGATATGCAGTATGCGTATTGCGATGTGTGATGTGCGATTTTCGATATGCGACAGAATTGTATGCATAAGCAAGATCTGATTACTGAAGTAGGATTTTATTCCGCCTCTTCGACCCTGTACCCTGTCGCCCTGTCTCACCGTCCCCTTCGTGCCTTACTGCATGAGTAGAAATATTCCTCTTCTGAAGCACATCTGACTCCCTATCAGCCTATCACATTGGCCTAATAAACTGTAAGCTATTCAGAACCTCCCCCTGACCCCCTCCAGAGGGGGAAGCTGTCACCAGGAGAGTGTAGCATACGGTAGTAAGAGATGCTGCTTTTTCAGAGAATTATACATAGGAGCCATTCCCGGTTATCATTTAATCCGGTAAATCGTGGTTCAGACAGTTGGCGCGGTTACTCTCGGATCGTCATTCTGAGGGTAGGCAAGGGAATTTTTCTCCTTACAATCATCTTTGTGCCGACCGAAGCCTGTCCGCCTCAGGCGGGAATCTTAAACTTAGGATTCCCCTATTAATCATAAGGTACTTCCCACCAAAGGCGGGCAGGCGATCGGTTGAGTAAGTGCCAAATGTAGTGCATTGGTTTTACCTTCCCTCAGTATGACGGTAAGAAGGGAGCAACCCTGTATGGAAGTAGGAGTTTCGCATTATCGCCTTGTCGCATTATCGCCTCGTCCCCTCGTCGCATTATCGCCTCGTCGCCTCGTCGCCTCGTCGCATTATCCCACAGTCCTCTGTTCCCTCCCTCTGTCATTTTACCGTCAAAAAAACCCTGTTAATGCCGTTGAAGCATGTAACCATCGATAATCAATGAAATCAATGCAGTATTTTGATAAGTTTAATATGGAAATGTGCGCACATGAGGATCGGCATTGAGGCCCAATACCTGTTCAGTACCAACAAAACCGTGGTGGAACACATCATGTGCGATGTGCTGTGTGTGCTGCAGCAGCAGGACAAACATCACTATGTGGTGTTTGTGCGTGAAGGAGAGGATATCTGCCTCCGGCCCACCTCACATATGCGCATCGTTGTCCTGAAAGCGACCAATAGGGCACACTTCGAGCAAATCGTACTCCCTCGTGCTTTGCTCCGTGAAGAGGTGCAGTTATTGCATTGCACCACTAATTCAGCACCCTTGTTCTGCCAAGTGCCCATCCTGTTGTCACTCCACGACACATCGGTATTGTTGCGCCAGCAGAAGGATGAAACATGGAGCCGGCGATACAGGAATCTGGTACTATCCAGGTTGATGCATGCACCGATTCACATCACGGCAGATTCTATGATGGAGCGAGAGCAATTACTCCAACGTTTCCAGCTGGATGAATCTCAGGTATATACGATGCATCCCGCCATAGCAACAGCCTGCCGGCCCATATCTGACATTATGCACCTGCAGGCCATCAAAGAAAGATATGGTCTTCCCGACAGGTATGTGCTGGTAATGGGGGGTACTGACCCTGCCAAAGGTGTCGCTCAGGCCATCAGGGGGTATCTGCGGTACATGGACACCACAGCAGACCCACGGCCTATGGTGATGCCCCACGCTCCCCGCAGCTGGGTGCGTGAGCAGCTGCAGCAGTTGGGGCGGTTGCAAGACCTCAGCTGGTTTTATTTTCCGGAGAAAATGTTGCCTGCCGACTTGCCGGCCATCTACAATCTAGCCGGTGTATTCCTATGTGCTGCCGTGCGCGAAGGCTTCTGCCTGTCAGTAGTGGAAGCCATGGCCTGTGGTACTCCCGTTGTGGCAACCGATACAGCCGGCAGCCCTGAAATCGCTGATGGCGCTATCTTGACGGTACCCGCCGGTGATGTTGAAGAAACAGCTAAAGCCCTGAACAACGTGTTGGCAAATAAATCGTTACACGAATCGCTGATGCACAAAGGGCTGGACAGAGCTGCCTACTTCAGTGCCGGCGCATCAGCAAAACGCTTGCAAACACTGTATGAGCAGTGTGTGGAAGGCAATCCTGCATCCTAGGCTACAGCTTCAACTCCAGCCGTAAGAACTGCCCCGTATAGCTTTCCGGTTGCTGTGCCAGCAGTTCCGGCGTGCCGGTAAACAAGATCCGACCTCCCTTGGATCCCCCTTCCGGCCCCAAATCGATAACGTGGTCGGCTACCTTGATAACGTCCAGGTTGTGCTCTATCACCACCACCGTGTTGCCGCGGTCCACCAGCTTGTTCAGCACCTCCAGCAACACACGGATATCTTCGAAGTGCAATCCTGTCGTAGGCTCATCCAATATGTAGATGGTGCTGCCGGTGTCGCGCTTGGACAGCTCGGCAGCCAGTTTTACCCGCTGTGCCTCCCCGCCCGACAAGGTGGTGGAAGACTGCCCCAGCCTTATATACCCGAGACCTACCTCGTGCATGGTGCGGATTTTCTGGTAGATGGAGGGGATGTGCTCAAAGAAGACCATGGCCTCCTCTACCGTCATGTCCAGCACGTCGCTGATGTGTTTGTTCTTGTAGTGAATCTCCAGCGTCTCGCGGTTGTACCGTCGACCGTGGCACTTTTCGCAGTCTACATACACATCAGGCAGGAAGTTCATCTCTATCAGCTTCATGCCGCCACCCTGGCATTCTTCGCACCGGCCACCCTTTACGTTGAAGGAAAACCGCCCCGGCTTGTAGCCTCGTATCTTCGCCTCCGGCACATCGCTGAACAACTTGCGGATGTCGGTAAACACACCGATGTAGGTGGCGGGGTTGGAGCGCGGCGTCCTGCCGATGGGCGACTGATCGATGTCGATGACCTTGTCCAGGTGCTTCAGCCCTTCGATGGACGAGTAGGTGTATGGTTTCTTGCGGCTGTTGTAGAAGTGCTGGCTGAGGATGGGGTAGAGGGTCTCGTTGATGAGGGTAGACTTTCCCGATCCGGAGACACCCGTCACACAGGTGAACGTACCCAGCGGGATGGCCACATCCACGTTGCGGAGGTTGTTGCCGTCTGCGCCCAGCAGCAAAAGTTGCTGTCCGTTGCCGCTTCTACGCTGTGACGGCACGGGAATTTGTAATACTTCCCGCAGGTATTGACCGGTGAGGCTGTCAGTTGCGGTGACTTCGGCTGGCGTGCCCTGTGCTACCAGCTCACCGCCATGCTCGCCTGCACCGGGACCCAGATCGATGAGGTGGTCGGCGGCCAGCATGATGTCTTTGTCGTGCTCCACCACCAATACCGTGTTGCCGGCATCGCGCAGCTCCTGCAGGGCGTGGATGAGCCGCTGATTGTCGCGCTGATGCAGTCCGATGCTGGGCTCATCCAGGATGTAGGTGATGCCGCTCAGCTTGGAGCCGATCTGTGTCGCCAGTCTGATGCGCTGCGACTCACCGCCGGAAAGGGTACGTGCCGGACGGTCGAGGGCCAGGTATTCCAGACCTACATTCAGCAGGAACTGTACACGGATACGTAGCTCCTTCAGCAGTTCGTGAGCGATAAGCTGTTGCCGCTCGCTGAGGGTAGGCTCTACATCTACCAGCCACTGATACAGCTCATCGATGTGCATGTGGCTCAGGGTGGCGATGTCCTGTCCGCCCACCTTGAAGTACAGCGATTCCTTCTTGAGGCGGCTGCCGTGGCACTCCGGACAGTCTACCGGCTCCATGAAACTCTCTGCCCACCTGCGGATGCCGTCACTGCTGGTGTTGGCAAAGCTGCGTTTCAGCATGTCCACCACACCGCCGTACTCCAGCGTGTACCATCGGTCCTCGCCGTCGAAGGTAGTGGATACTTCCAGCTTTCCCTTGGCATCGCCATACAGGATCACGTTGAGGGCTTCTTCGGTGAGGTCCTGCACCTTCGTCCCCAGCGTGAACTTGTACTGCTTGCCCAGTGAGCGCAGCTGCTTGAAGATGTAGTTGTCGCGGAACTCACCGATGGGGGCAATACCGCCCTCAGAAAGCGTCTTAGAGGGGTCGGGGATCAGCAGGTCGGTGTTGATTTCGTGGATGACACCCAGGCCCTTGCAGTGGGGACAGGCACCATAGGGGGAGTTGAACGAGAAGGTGTTGGGCGATGGCTCGTCGTAGGACAGACCGGTGTCGGCATCCATCAGCTTCTCGGAAAACGACTGTATCTCTTCGGTATCGAAGTCCATCACCATCACCAGTCCCTTGCCCATGCGCAGGGCGGTGTTGAGGGAGGCAGACAGACGATCGTGCTCTTCGGGCTTCACCCGCAGCCTGTCGATCACCACTTCTATGTCGTGGATCTTGAAGCGGTCTACCTGCATCTTCTCGCGGATCTCCACGATGTCGCCATCGATGCGCACCTTCAGGTAGCCCTGCTTCCGGATCTGCTCGAACAGCTCGCGGTAGTGGCCCTTGCGTCCTTTCACCAGTGGTGCCAGAATGGCGATGCGTTTGTCGTCGAACCTGTCCAAGAGATGGTCGAGGATTTGCTGCTCCGTAAAGCGGGTCATCTTGTGGCCGGTGAGGTAGGAGTAGGCCTCGCCGGCACGGGCGAAGAGAAGGCGCAGGAAGTCGTAGATCTCGGTGACGGTGCCGACAGTAGAGCGGGGGTTCTTGCTGGTGGTCTTCTGCTCGATGGATATGACAGGACTGAGGCCGGTGATCTTGTCCACGTCGGGGCGTTCCAGGTCGCCGATGAACTGGCGGGCGTAGGCCGAGAAGCTCTCCATGTAGCGGCGCTGTCCTTCGGCATAGATGGTGTCGAAGGCGAGTGACGACTTGCCGCTGCCGCTGATGCCGGTAATGACGACCAGCTCATTACGGGGTATGCGGACGTTGAGGTTGCGGAGGTTGTGTTCCCGCGCACCAAACACCTCCAGATACTCTCCGGAGAAAGGCTCAAAGTGCTCGGTAGCGGAGGATGGTTGTTGTGTGGAATCGGACATGGAGACGGTAACGCTTCAGGCGGTGCAAAGTTAAGCAGATTGGGTGGTTCGGTTTGGTGGAGAAGTTTTTTTGGCATGCGGATATCGCGGATGAGGGCTCGCGTTGCTCGCTGGATTGGAACGCAGAGTTCCGCCGAGTATACGCAGCGTTTCGCAGAGGAGGGCTCGTTTCACTCGCCATAGGAAACAGAGCGGTTCGCTTCGCTCATGGGAGTGGTTTCTCGCAGAGATGCGCAGAGGGAATCGCAGAGTCGCGCAGAGGAGGGCTCATTGCATTCGCCGGAGTACACAGAGAGGTGAATCTAATTTTTACATCCTGTAGATCCTGGTTCAGACAATTTTGGCTTGAATCCGCATGGCAGACCTGTCAGGTTTCCAAAACCTGACAGGTCTATTAGAAAACTGTGCATTCGCATTCCAAACCTCCAAGGTTTCCCAAACCTTGGAGGTTTATGCAAGGGCTCCCTATAAGCTTTACTTACCCACTTATCCTCTTACCCACTTACCCATTTATCAACTAGTCCATTCTGCACTCCGCCAGCCATCTTGGCCATCTTTGCATCATGAAAATCCTGGTTCAGACAATTTTGGCTTGAATCCGCATGGCAGACCTGTCAGGTTTCCAAAACCTGACAGGTCTATTAGAAAACTGTGCATTCGCATTCCAAACCTCCAAGGTTTCCCAAACCTTGGAGGTTTATGCAAGGGCTCCCTATAAGCTTTACTTACCCACTTATCCTCTTACCCACTTACCCAATTATCCATTCGATAACCATCCATTCTCACCTACCACCATCACATTTTCTAATGATCTTATTTTCTAATCATCTCATTATCAACGCTGTACCACAAACTTCTTCACAAACACCTCATCCCGGTACACCACTTTCAGCAGGTAGGCGCCGGCAGCCAGGTTGTCAACGGGAGCAGTAAAGCGGTTGAGGCCTTTGGTCGCTTGTGCGGTGTAGATATCACGTATCCGTTGGCCGCCATCGTTGAACAGCAACACTTCCAGTTGGTCGGTAACGGGAATCACCACATCGATGGTGATGGTGCTGTTGGCCGGATTGGGATATACGTCCTGCACACGGATGACCTCACGCAGTGGTTCACACAGGGTATTGTTGCCGGGGAGATCGTCCGCCTCGTTGTTGTTGATGCGGGTTGCCTCCACACACAGGAAGGTCTGCTCCGTGAGGTCGCCTACGAGGAACTCGGCAGTAAATGGGATAAACACCGTTTCGCCCGGGTTCAGCTCACCCTCCCAGCGCTCTGCGATGGTAGATCCTCCTCCCAGTGAGGCCTCCAGGTCGAAGCCATACACCTTGCGGGTGCCGGAATTGCGCACCTCTACGGCCCAGCGCACCTTGTAGGTGCCGTCATTTTGCAGCTGCTGGTCTACGGTCAGGTTTTCTACCCACAGATCCAGGATGGGGATGGCCACGAAGATGTCGCGGTAGGTAGTATCGGTGCAGCCGAAGCCGTTGGTGGTGATGAGGCGGATGCGGTAGTTGCCGTTGTCGGCGAAGTTGACGAAAGGGCTGGCATCCTGTGCAGTAGCCACCACGTTTCCGAAGGTGTCGGTTACCTCCCAGGTGTGGGTCAGGTTTTGGCCGGTGCTTTGGTTCACGAACCGGATGTCGATGGGGGCTGCCCCGAAGTCAGGGTTGGGGGTGAAGTCCGCCACCGGCAAGGGGTAGGCGGTGACTGTCTTGGTGAGCGAGTCGCTGCAGCCGTTGGTGTTGCTCACCCTGAGTTTCACGGGGTAGGTGCCCAGACTTGTATAGGTATGCAGTGGATTTTGATCGATAGCCGTGGTGTTGTCGCCGAAGTCCCACCACCAGTTGGTGAGGGTGCCGGAGAAGGCGTTGGAGCGGTCTTCGAAGAGGAATGTCTCATTGAGGCACACCGAGTCCGGGCCGAAGTCGGCCTCCGGCGTTTCATAGACCGTGACAGCTATGGTGGTGTCGGTACGGCAGCCGCTGGTGGAGGTCACCTGCAGCTCCACGTTATACACGCCGGCATCTACGAACAGGTGCGCCGGGTTGGTCACCTGTGAGCCTGTGTTGTCGTCGAAGTCCCACTTCCACGTGATGATGGGGCTACTCACAGAGATGTCCGACGAGTCGCGGAACTGCGTGAGGCTGCCTGAGCAGGCCGGGTCATAGCCGAAGTTGGCGATGGGCGAGCCCACCACGGTGATGTTTTCGCTGAGGGAGTCTATACACCCGAAGTTGGACGTGCCGATGAGGGTAACGGAGAAGTTGCCCGGCAGGGCAAACACCTTGGTAGGGTTGCGGTCCAGGCTGGAGGTGCCATCGCTCCACTGCCACTGCCAACCGGTCAGCTGCCCGGCATAGGCGGTAGACTTATCCTCGAACAGCTCCTCATTTTGGTGGCACAGCGTGCCATAGTCCATGGCAATAGTTGGAAGTGGGTGGATAAAGAGCTGTTTGGTGATGGACTTGGAGCAGCC
>CAYYHM010000096.1:0-8393 GCA_964471795.1 uncultured Chitinophagales bacterium
GAGATCTTCTACCGCTGTCTGGGTAACGACCGGTATGAAGTTACGCTGCGTGTGTACCGCGATTGTTTTACGGGCCAGGCACCATTTGATAATCCAGCCGTAATCGGCGCCTACCAGAACGGTAGTTTGTTTCGGGCATACAACTTTACGTCTCCCCGCATTACCCGCATTCCTGCCGTTATCAGTAACCCCTGCCTGGTGGTACCCCCGAATGTGTGCGTAGAAGAAGCCGAATACCGCGACACCCTCACCCTGCCTTCCGGTGGCGGCGGCTATACCCTTACCTACCAGCGTTGCTGCAGGAACAACACCATCGTCAACCTGCAAAACCCGGGTGATCAAGGAGCTACCTATGCCATCTTTGTACCTGATCCAACTGCCGGTGGCTGCAACAGCAGTCCGGCCTTCAAAGACTTCCCTCCCATCGTGATCTGTACCGGCGAGCCCCTCAACTTCGATCACAGTGCCATTGAGCTTGATGGCGACTCACTGGTTTATGAACTGTGTGCGCCCTTCCTGGGCGGTAGTCAGGTGGATCCTGCACCCAATCCTCCAATACGGCCTCCTTACAATCCCGTAAATTATAGGTTCGGATTCAATGCCTCCAACCCGCTCACTGCCGCCCCTACTCTCTCTATCAATCCGACGACAGGTTTGCTGAGTGGTACACCTACCCAAACCGGCCAGTACGTGGTAGGCATCTGTGTTAAGGAATTCAGGAACGGGGTGTTGGTGTCGACCCTGCGCAGGGATTTTCAGTTCAACGTAGCGTTATGCAACAGAGCTACCGAAGCCGTTATTGCCAATGCGGTAGATGACACCATCCGCGTATGTGATGATTTTACCTACAACTTCAACAACCGGTCGAGGAATGCATCTACGTATCAATGGCGTTTTGCCGTTGGAACACCGGCAGAAGATTCAAGTACCGCCATCAATCCGTCCTTTACCTTTCCCGACACGGGCATATATGTGGTGCGGCTGATTGCCAATCCCGGCACGCCCTGCTCGGATACGGATGAAGTGCTGATGGTCGTCTTTCCGGGCATCAATGCCGACTTTACGATGGATGACGGCTGCCGGGGAGATTCCATCCGGTTTACCAACCTATCACAGACCACCTATGGCACGCTGACGCGATTCTTCTGGTCATTCTCCAACGGCAACTTCTCCGGCGATGCCAATCCGGCAACTGTATATACATCTCCCGGCATCTTCCGGGTAACCCTGCAGACTGAAAACCAATATGGCTGCCAGGCATTCCATACCGATACGGTAACGATATTTCCGGCACCCGACCCCGATTTCTCCATTGATGGCAAGTGCATCAACCAACCACTGCCGTTACCCAACACATCTTCGATAACCGCAGGCACCATAGACCAATGGCGATGGTATGTGGAGGGCGACACCGTGTTCAGCAGGGACAAGGATGCAGACGTGCTGTTTCAGCAGTCCGGAACCTATCGTATCTGGCTGGTGGCCACCTCAGATCAGGGCTGCAGCGATTCGGTATTTCAGGAGATTACCATACGCCCAAAGCCCGTAGCGACAGCCCTTGGCGACACCATGGTTTGTCCGGGTGAGCCTGTGTTGTTGCAGGCCTCAGGCGGTCTTGCCTACGCATGGGGGCCGCTGGGTGTGCCTTTCAGCAATCCGTTCGACTCGGTTACGCTGGCCTATCCTGTTACAAACACCACATTCATAGCCACAGTGGCTGACGATTGCTATTTCGACACGGCTCATGTACGGGTAACAATGCTCCCCGTTCCGGATATAACCGCCCGTCCCGACACATTCATCTATGTGGGCGACACAGTTCACCTGTGGGCGACAAGTCCCGATGGCAGTAACTTTTTCTGGCAACCGGGCGACTCCCTGCTCTTTGACAATGGCAACACCGTGGCGGCACCTGTGGTCACCACCACCTATACCGTTACCATCATGAATGCTTTTGGCTGCCCCGGCATCGACACCATGCGTGTATTGGTATATCCGATTTGTGATGAACTGTATTTCCCCAATGCATTCAGCCCCAATGGTGATGGTATAAACGATGTGTTTGCTCCCCTGGATTTTGGACAGTCCGAGTTGGTAAGCTTCCAGGTATTCAACAGGATGGGACAGCTGCTGTATGCGACAGATGACTGGCAGCAAGGGTGGGACGGCACCTTTGGCGGCAAGCCGCAGCCCATAGACAGCTATGCCTATCTGGTACGCGTACGATGCAACGGCAGACTTACCGTTATTGGGGGCAACATGGCTCTGTTACGCTAATTTCTCCTTCAGGTATTGGCCGGTATAAGATGCCGGCTCCGCAATCAGCTGCTCCGGCGTGCCCTGGAAGAGCAGATGACCACCTCGCTTGCCCCCATCAGGGCCCAGGTCAATCACCCAATCCGCACATTTGATGACATCGCTGTTGTGTTCAATCACGATGATGGAATGTCCCTGACCAATCAAGGCCTGAAAGGCGGTCAGCAACTTGCTGATATCGTGAAAATGCAGACCGGTAGTCGGTTCATCAAAGATGAACAGCTGCTTGGTGGCATTGCTGCCTTTGGTAAGGAAGTAGGCCAGCTTTACCCGCTGTGCTTCACCCCCCGACAGGGTAGATGATGACTGTCCCAGTTTGATGTAATCCAGACCCACATCTGCCAGTGGCTGCAGTTTGGACAGGATATCCTTGTGCTTTTTGAAGAACTCCAGCGCTTCCTCCACACTCATATCCAGCACCTCAAAGATGCTCTTGCCGTTGTAGGTTACTTCCAGCACCTCTTCCTTGAACCGGCGACCGCCACAGTCTTCACAGGTCAGGTGGATGTCGGCCAGGAATTGCATCTCTATGGTTACCTCACCCTCGCCTTTGCAAGTTTCGCATCGTCCCCCTTCTACATTGAAGGAGAAGTGCTTGGGCTTCAGCCCTTTCATCTTGGCCTGCTGCTGCCGGGCAAACAAGTCGCGGATGGCATCAAAAGCCTTCACATAGGTGACCGGGTTGGACCTCGACGACTTCCCGATCGGGTTCTGGTCGATCAGCTCTATGGCCTCTATCTTCTTGAAGTCACCTTCCAGTGATGTGAATTGGCCGGGTTTCTCGCCCTGACCAAACAACTGCAGCTGCAGTGCAGGATATAGGATTTGCTTCACCAGGGTGGTTTTGCCCGATCCACTCACACCGGTTACCACCACCAGCGATTGCAGGGGAAAGTCTACCGTGATGTCTTTGAGGTTGTGGTGGCGAGCACCGGAAAGGGTCAACTTGTAGTCTACCGGCCTGCGTGTCTCCGGCACAGCAATCTGTCGCTTACCACTCAGGTAATCGGTGGTGAGGCTTTTGCCTTCCTGCATCAGCTGTGCAAAGGACCCGACGGCCACCACCTGCCCACCATGAATGCCGGCCTCAGGACCCATGTCAATGATGTGGTCTGCGGCCCGCATGATTTCTTCTTCATGCTCTACCACAACCACCGTGTTGCCCAGATCACGCAGCTGCTGCAACACCTTCAGCAGCCGGTTGGTGTCTTTGGGATGCAGGCCGATGCTGGGTTCATCTAATATGTACAAGCTGCTGGTGAGGTTGCTACCGAGGGTACGCGTCAGGTTGATGCGCTGTGTTTCTCCGCCGGACAGGCTGTTGGACAGTCGATTGAGGGTAAGGTAACCAAGCCCTACATCCATCATCACCGAGAGCCGGTTGGTGATCTCCAGCAAAATACGGGTGGCCACAGCCTGCTGATGGGCCTCCAGTTGCAGCTCACCAAAAAATGCAACCAACTCCTCCACCGGCATCAACACCAGGTCGGTTATCGATTTGCCGCCCACCTTTACATAGTTGGCATCCTTACGGATACGTGTGCCCTTGCACTCCGGACAAACTGTTCTGCCCCTGTAGCGGGCCAGCATCACCCGGTATTGTATTTTATAGCTCTTCTCTTCCAGATACCTGAAGAACTCATGTAGACCATTGAAATAGCTGTTGCCATCCCACAGCAACTGATACTCCTCCGCTGTAAGATCCTTGATGGCCCGATGGATGGGGAAGTCGAAATGGATGCCGGTGCGCACCAGCTGGTCTTTCCACTCCTGCATCTTTTCCCCACGCCAGCAGGCGATGGCCTCTTCGTATACGGAGAGGTTCTTGTCCGGTATCACCAAATCCTCATCGATACCGATTACAGAACCAAACCCTTCACACCGCTTGCAGGCGCCGTAGGGATTGTTGTAGGAAAAGAATTCCGGCGTAGGCTCTTCGAAAGCCATACCATCTCGCTCAAACCGACCGGTAAACTGTATGCTTTCCCCATCCACTACCTGCACCAGGCATTCACCTTCCCCCTCGAAGAAGGCTGTTTGCACGGAGTCGCCGATTCGGGCTGCCTGCTCTGTTATCTCCGGCTTTATCACATACCTGTCAATCAATATGCTCAGGTTGCCGGTGTTGAGGGCTTTGATCTGGTCTTTGGTGAGGTCTTCGATGCGCAGGGTATCTCCGCCGGACATGATGCGGGTAAAGCCTTTCTGGAGCAAAAGCTCCAGCTCAGCTGCCAAGCTACGGCCTGTATGCAAGTGAAGGGGAGCAAGCAACAGTACACGACTTCCTTCCGGCAGCGCCAGGATGGCGTCCACCACATCGCTTACCTCATCTTTCTGCACCAGCTCACCGGAAATGGGCGAGTACGTGCGCCCGATGCGGGCAAACAGCAACCGCAGGTAGTCGTATATCTCCGTCAGCGATCCTACCGTACTGCGTGACGTGCGTGTGGTTACCTTCTGCTCGATGGCTATGGCCGGGCACAACCCTTCTATGTAGTCTACCTCGGGCTTCTCCATGCGGGTGAGGAACTGACGGGCATAACTGCTCAGGCTCTCCACATACCGACGCTGACCCTCCGCATACAGGGTATCCATGATGAGCGATGACTTGCCACTTCCCGACACACCGGTGACTACTACCAGCTGGTTCTTGGGAATGTGTACCGTCACGTTCTGCAAGTTGTGCTCACGGGCACCCTTGATCACAATTTTTGCAGATTGGGAAACGGATGGTTGACTTTGGTCCGGAATTTGTATATCTTCGGTTGACACAGCGGTAGAATAAAACGCGAGCTCAAATTTACTGGTAACCTAACAAAATAATCAGTAACGAGTTGCGTTAATCATTTGCTTGCTCTGTTTCATTTTTCAACGTACACAAAAAACGCATTGCCTATAAGCAGCTACATCTACACTAATAATTGGCGCAAATTTTCTAACCCTAAATCTTGTGTACTATGCAAAGCCAGGTTATTAGTGACACTCAGTTGTTGCTGCAATACAAAAATGGCAATGAAGCCGCTCTCGAATTATTGATCAACCGCCACAAAGAGAAGGTATATTCTACCATCTACCTCTTTGTAAAAGATGCTTACCTGGCGGAAGATATCTTTCAGGATACCTTTATCAAGGTCATCAAAACACTGAGTCAGGGTACCTACCGCGACGAAGGCAAGTTTCTGCCCTGGGTGCTGCGGATTGCCCACAACCTGTGTATCGACCACTTCCGGAAGAACAAGCGCTATCCCAAGGTAACCACCAGCGATGGCTTCGACATCTTTGCCGTGCTGCCTTTCCATGAAGACAATGCCGAACAGGCTATGATCAAGGACCAGACCAGCGACCGGGTGCGGCAACTGGTGAACCAACTGCCTGACGAACAGCGTGAGGTGGTGATCCTGCGCCACTATGCCGGCATGAGCTTCAAGGAGATTGCTGAGCTGACAGATGTGAGCATCAACACGGCGCTCGGTCGCATGCGATATGCCCTCATCAATCTGCGCAAAATGATTGAAGAGAAACAAATTGCACTGCGGTGAAATTTTCTCTCTCATCACATACTACGGGTGTGCAGATGGCGTTTTTGATGTACTTGAGTGAATCACACCATACACATCAACACATGCCTATGTATCACACGTACTCTGATGAAGATTTAATCCGGTTGCTATACCGGGAAGTTACGGCCGACGAGGCGACACAGATGAAAGATGCCCTGATGACAGATGAGTCGTTAGCAGAACGATGGCAATCCCTGCGCCAGGTACACAAGTTGCTGGGCAGTTGTAATATGACCCCCAGCGAAGATGCCATCCACATCATAATGAACTATGCACGTAAGGCAAATACAGGCATAGAACAGACAATCTGATACACCGTCCCCTCATACACCGTGAAAGCCATCCTCAACAGGGTGGCTTTTCTTTTTTGCACCCGCAGGGTTCACTATTTTTAGCGGATGACAAAAAAGGAGCGTTTTCAGTACATCATCGACTATTTCTCTGTACACCAGCCGGCACCCGAAACAGAACTGGCATACACCAACCCCTATGAGCTGATTGTAGCGGTGATCCTGTCGGCACAGTGCACGGATAAGCGGGTGAACCAGATTACTCCGGCCCTGTTCGATGCCTTTCCGGACTTTGGGCCTTTGTCGCGTGCAACGTTTGATGATGTGTTTCCCCTCATCAGATCCTGCAGCTATCCCAACAACAAGACGAAGCACCTCATCAACATGGCCAATATGGTGATGACAGACTTCCGCGGAGAGCTGCCGGTAACGGTGGAAGAACTGGTAAAGCTTCCCGGTGTAGGTCGGAAAACCGCCAACGTGCTCACGTCTGTCCTCTATGATATGCCCTCCATGGCGGTGGATACCCACGTGTTTCGCGTGTCGGCACGCATCGGCCTCACCACCAACGCCCGAAATCCCCTGCAGGCAGAAAAACAGCTGGTACGTCATCTGCCCGACGACATCATCCCCAAGGCACACCACTGGCTGATCCTGCACGGAAGATACACCTGCAAGGCACGGACGCCCCTGTGCGATCAATGCGGACTTACTTCTATCTGCAAGTATTTTGCTCAGCAGCAGAAAAAGGCGGCCCGGCAATAGGCTGCTGCTATCCCAGCTGTTCCGTCGCCTCGGCCCACTGCTCCATGGCTGTATCGAGCTGCTGCTTCAGGGTGTTGTACTCGTTGAACACCTTAGCCGGGTCTTTGGCCGTATCGTAGAAGTCGGGACGGTGGATCTCCACCTCCAACAGTGCGATCTTGCCTTCCAGGTCGGCAATCTCTTTTTCCAGCTTCGATACCTGATTCTTCAGCCTGCGCTCTTCTTTTTCCTTTTCCTTGCGGGCTTCATAGCTCAGCTTCTGGTCGGGTGCTGCCGGAGCTGCCGGTTGCTCTTCCGCCTTGGCTTGCTTGCCCTGGCCTTTCAGGTCGTCCAGCGATTGTACCTGCACCTTTTCCAGGAAGTACTCCACATCGCCCAGGTATTCCTTGAGCTTGCCGCCCTTGAACTCGTAGGTTTTGTCGGTAAGACCGGCCAGGAATTCCCGGTCGTGGCTTACAATGATCACGGTGCCTGAGAACTCGCTGATGGCTTTCTTGAGGATGTCCTTGCTCACCATGTCCAGGTGGTTGGTAGGTTCATCCATCACCAGCATGTTCACCGGCTCCAGCAGCAGACAGGCGAGCGCCAGACGTGCTTTTTCGCCCCCACTCAGCACCTTGGTCTTCTTGTACACATCATCGCCGCTAAAGAGGAAGGCTCCCAGCAGCCCACGTACACTCGACCGCATATCAGCGGGCGCACGGTTTTCTACTGTTTCCAGGATGGTTTGGTTGCCGGCTACCAGCTCGGCCTGGTGCTGTGCAAAGTAGCCGATGGATACATTATGGCCTATGGTAACCTTACCCTCCTGCCAGTTTTCCTGCCCGGCCAGTATCTTGCCCAGCGTGGTCTTGCCCTCTCCGTTCTTGCCTACAAAGGCTACCTTTTCGCCTCGCTCCACCTGGAAGTCGATGCCTTTCAGCACGTGCAGCTGGTCGTAGTATTTGTGCAGGTGTTCCACCGTTACCATCACGCGGCCACTCCGGGGCGGCTCCGGGAAGCGCAGGCGCATGCCCTCGGTATCGGTCATGTCCAACTCCACACGATCCATTTTGTCCAGCTTCTTGATGAGGCTTTGGGCAAAGGAGGCCTTGCTGTTCTTGGCGCGGAACTTATCAATCAGCATCTCTGTCTGCTTGATCACCCGATCCTGGTTCTTCTTTTCGGCTATCAGCTTCTCACGGCGCTCGGCGCGCAGGTCGAGGTATTTGGAATAGTTGGCCTTGTAGTCGTACAAATTGCCCAGCTCCAGCTCTATGGTACGGTTGGTCAGGTTGTCGAGCAGGCGCTTATCGTGGCTTACCAGCATGATGGAGCCGGGGTAGTTCTGCAGGAAGCCCTCCAGCCAGATGATGGACTCTATGTCGAGGTGGTTGGTCGGTTCATCCAGCAGCAGCAGGTCGGGCTGTCGCAGCAGCAGCTTGGCCAACTCCACGCGCATCTGCCAGCCACCGCTGAAGGT
>CAYYHM010000097.1:0-1610 GCA_964471795.1 uncultured Chitinophagales bacterium
ATACGATTTCCTGGAAGGTTTGTATCCCCTCTGCCTCAATGCGTTTCCGCTCTGCCTCTTTCCGCTCCTTTTCAATGCGGAACTCATATTCCTGACTGATCTGCTCTTGTTTTAGCTTGCTTTCGATGGCTTCCTTGATGGTGGCCGGCAGGATGACTGATCGAATGAGCAGTGCGTCCAATACCAGGAAGTTGCCCTCCAGGGTGCGGGCCGTCATCTCATAGATCTCTTGCTGAATGGTCTCTCTTTTGGAACTGTACAGTTCTTCCGGCGTGTATTTGCCGATTACCTTACGGGTAGAGCTGCGGACTTCCGGGATGATGATCTTTTCCAGGTAGTCGATGCCGATCTGATTGTGCAGGTAGCCGATTTTGGCCATTTCCGGCATGTATCGGATAGACAGGTCGATTTTGATCTCCAAACCATTGGACGACAGCACTTCCATGGTCTCTTCCTGCTCCTGCTTCTTTACATCGTAGATGTAGATGATGTTCCAGGGCGCCTTTACGTGGAATCCTTCGCCGTATACCTTCTCTACGTCCAATCCACCACCAAACCGTTTGAAGATGACTCCTCGTTCGCCATTGCCGATGGTAAAGAAGATGGAGTTGCTGAACAGCAGGATGATGAGCAGAATGCCCCCGAAGATGGCAAAGGGCAAAAAACGTCGTTTGTCCATGATAAACACTTTTGTTCTGCTAAAGGTAGCTTATCTTGGTTTGGTCTTGACCATCATAAGCCAATTACATCCGGCAAACATGAGAAAATCCATCGGTTACTTTTCCGCACTGATAATGGTGTTTTTGCTTGCTGCCTGCAGTGTGCAGCGCTCTTTTGATCCGGGGACCATGGTGATAGCACAGGTGGAAATGGAGGACAGGATAGGCCGGTATAGTCCTTTGCCGGTGGCGATCAATATCTGGTCGGAGCAGGGTGGGTTGAATGTCCGGGACAGCTTGAGTAACCGTGCGTTGCGGGTGATTTATGAGCAACTTGAGGATGCGTTGGCACCGTGGGGAACGGTGATGCCCCACATGGATCGGCAGGGTACTTTATCACTACGATTTCCCGGGTGGCCTGCGCATACGGTGGCTGAAGGACTGGCTGCAGGAGCCGACTATGTGGTGCTGGTAACGGGCAGGCTGAAGGCCAAGAAGATGACGCTCCGGGTGAAGGGCATTCGGGGGTCACGGCTGGTGCCCATGGTTACCATGCAGATCCGCATGTACGACAACACCGGCCGGCTGGTGCGCAAGGTGCAGGGCAAGGCCAAGGGGGATCCTACTTTAGGGAGCACTATTCAGTCGGGCGACTGGCAGATTGGGCAGGGAAATGTAGTATTGGAAAAAGACATCATCGATCTGTGCCGGCAGCTGTGTCAACGCTTATTGATGCGTTCAACCACTTCTTCCAGCGCCGCATCATAGGCCGGGGCTATGCTTGTCCAACCGTAGGCATCCATCCAGTGGGCGATGGATTTTGCTCGCCAGTAGTCAACGTTTCTGCATCTGTCTGCCAGCATGCGGGTAAGGTCAGCTTCATCATCATATAGGTAATCTGCCTGTTTGCTACCCGGGATATGTTCGGGATAGGCCAGCCGGTTGGGCAAC
>CAYYHM010000097.1:1710-8222 GCA_964471795.1 uncultured Chitinophagales bacterium
ATCTGCCTGTTTGCTACCCGGGATATGTTCGGGATAGGCCAGCCGGTTGGGCAACAGCGGATGCACATCAAGTGCTATCGCCTCGCAGACACTGATGCCAAAGAAGTCGTGGTAGGATGTCACCGGCAGAAAGTCGCATTGTGCCAACAAGTGCAGGTAGTGCTCCCGGTTTTCAGCGAATCCGGCATGGACTATCTGCTGCCCGAAGTCGGTACGCAGCTGTCGGTAGATGGATGAAGTGGACGTGCCCGGTTCCCCCAGCAGTATGAGCCCGAAGTCGATGCCCATATCTTGCAGTTGCTTCAGCAATCGGTAGAATCCCTCCGGGTTTTTATCGTGCTCCCAGCGATGGTTCCAGCCAATCACCGGGATGCCTTGCCTGACGGTGCCTTCTGCAGTGCGGCGGGGCAGATCCAACCCTACCGGTAGTATGCGGGACTTCTGCTGTAGCATCTCTAAACCGGCCAACTCCTGATGGTCGGGGAAGGCTCGCAGAAACCCGGGTAGCTCCTGAAATAAAGATGTCCTGTTGTAGGCCGAATTGAACCATATGGCATCTGCGGCAAGGGCGGATGTGTAATTGATGAACGCATAGTGTCTGTCGCGGCCATGTGCGTTATCGGTATCTTTCGCCGACACCGGATAGGCAAGTTGGTTTTCATGGAAGTACATCACAGAGGGCAGATGAGCCGTGCTGTGTTTGGTGAGCGCCATAAACAGGGGCAGATGCAGCATGTCGCTGGCCACGATGATGTCAGGTTGGATTTGCCTGTCATGCCAGCGACGGGCAAGGGTGACCGCACCTCCCTGCATGCGCCATTTCCAGTGACTGCCGCTCATGGTGAGTAAGGTGATCCGGTGCCGACTATGACGCTGCCATCCATCCGCCCACAGGCGATGCGAGCCCGCATAATAAGGCTCCAGTAAGGCCACTTGCAAAGTCTTCACCGCATAAAAGTAGTTGATTGTAAACCATTAGGCTGTTGGGCCTGTTATCAGCGCAAATCAACTGCTATGAAACTGGTAGCCTCATTTTTGCTGACAATCATCATTACCATCAACATGCTGGCACAAGACAATCTGTACGACATACCACTCACCGACATCAACGGACGTGAAACTACCTTGCGTGAACATGCCGGCAAGGTGTTGCTCATCGTAAATGTGGCCAGCAGATGTGGGTACACGCCGCAATATGAGGAGTTGCAGGCGTTGTACAGCGAATATGCTGAGCAGGGGCTGGTGGTATTGGGATTTCCCGCAAACAACTTCATGGGGCAGGAGCCCGGCAGCAATGAGGACATCAGGGAATTCTGCACTTCCAAGTATCAGGTAACCTTCCCCATGTATGGCAAGATTTCGGTGAAAGGTAGAGACATTCATCCATTGTATGCTTTCTTGACTGCTGCCACTGATAGCAATGTCCAGTGGAACTTCCAGAAATATGTGGTTGACCGGCAAGGTAATGTCACCGGGTGGTTCAAGTCCGGTCAGTCGCCGATGAGCGAAGAAGTGGTGGCAGCCATCGAAAAGCTGCTATCGACAAATTAAGCGAGAAATTCTTCCATCTTACGGGTGAGCTCGTGTAAAGGCATCACCCCGCTTTGCCGCCAAACCGGCCGTCCTTGTTTAAACAAGACAAGTGTAGGCACACCTCTGATCTGGAACTGTGCCGCCAGTGAGGGATTTTTGTCAGTGTCGATCTTTACGATGCGCAACCTGTCGCCAAGAGCATGTTTCAGGTCTTTCAGTATCGGTGCCAACATCTTGCATGGGCCGCACCATTCTGCAGAGAAGTCCACCAGTACCGGTGAAGGGCCTTCCAATATAGATGAAAAACTGCCTGTTGCCATATACATTGATTACTCATGGCGTAACCGTACAAGCGGAAGATAAGGTTCCCAAAAACCATGTACGGTAAATGGTGGCCGGTAAAGTTGCTTAAAGTGATGAGCATCAGCAGGATAAAACGAATAGTTGTCAACACGGTGTGCAGATTTTGTCGGATTATAGTGATGGGTAATGGGGATACTTGCACATTACTTTTTGGTGGAGTTCAACTTTTACCTGACTTAACAATTGTATAACCTACTCGCTCTACCTTTGCACCACTTTCTGAACCTTATTTTCAAACTAAATCGATCTTTATGAGACGACTGTTACAATCACTCAGTGCCCTGATGCTGATGTTGGCAGTAAGTACCTTGGCTATGGCACAGGTAACAACCGCATCCATGAGTGGCGAAGTACGTGACAATGAAGGAGCTACCCTGCCGGGAGCTACTGTTGTTGCTACACACACACCTTCCGGTACAGTATATGGTACTGTAACCCGTGAAGATGGAAAATTCAACTATGCCAACCTGTTAACAGGGGGTCCTTACTCTATTAAAGTGACCTACGTAGGCTTTACCGAGCAGGTGCGGGAGAACATCTACCTGTCGCTTGGTCAGAACGTACGTCTCAATTTCACACTGCAGGCAGAAGGAGTCAGCCTGGGTGAGGTAACCGTATCCGGTCAGAAGAACGAGATCATCAGTTCCGACAGAACAGGAGCTTCTACGATTTTGTCACAGGAGGTGATTAATCAGTTGCCGACCATCAGTCGTAATATCAACGACTTCACCCGATTGACTCCACAGAGCAGTGGAACCAGCTTCGGTGGCCGCGACAACCGATTCAATAATTACTCCGTGGATGGTAACATCTACAACAACAACTTCGGTTTGGGAAGCAGCCAGTTTGCAGGTGGTAATCCTATCTCTCTCGATGCTATCGAGCAGGTACAGGTAAACCTTGCTCCCTATGATGTGCGTCAGGGCGGATTCTCCGGTGCCAACGTAAACGCCGTTACCCGTCGTGGTACAAATGAATTCTCTGCTTCAGCCTACGGTTACTACCGCAACCAATCCTTCATCGGTACGCAAATCGGCGACATCGAACTGAATGCTGCTGAGGCTTTTACCCGCATCTTCGGTTTGCGCATAGGCGGTCCTATCATCAAGGATAAACTGTTCTTCTTCATCTCTGCAGAGCAGGAAGATGCCTCCAACCCTGGATTGGTAAAAGAAGCAGCACGCCCCGGCAAAGATCCTGATGGATTGCTGGTGAGCCGTGTGCCTGCTGACAGGCTGGATTTCGTACAACAGCAAATGCTGTCATTGTATGGTTATGAGACCGGCGACTATGAAGGATACTCTTTCGCTAACAGCGGTCTGCGTTTGAATGCCCGTATCGACTACAACATCAGCCAGGATCACAAGCTGATGGTACGTTTCAACAGATACTCATCCTTCAACGACCAGACCGTAAACGGTAATTCACTGCGTTACAACCCATCTGCCTTGCGTTATGGTAATACCAACCGTTTTGGTATTGAGGCCATGAACTTCCGCAACAGCCACTATACCATTGACAATAATATAACCTCGTTGGTGGCGGAATTGAACTCTGTACTGAGCAACAAGATGTCCAACAACTTCCGTATCGGCTACACCGCCATCGAAGATCCGGTACGTGGTATCCCCGGCGGTCAGGCCTTCCCGTTCATCGAAGTATTGGAATTTGACGGTACAACACCACAGTATTATATGACGATGGGTAATGAACTGTTCTCTGTAGGTAACTTATTGGAGAACAATATCTTCAACATTACCAATAACTTCAGCTACTTCACCGGCAAGCACAACATCACCGCTGGTGTCAATTTCGAAATGATGGGCTTCTCTAACGCTTTCAACCCGGTGCTGAACGGCTTATACCGTTTCAATAGCTACGACAACTTCGTAGCAGCCGTTATCGACCGCGATCCAACCGTGAAGCCTGACCTGTTCCTGCAGGGCTACTCTTTCGAAGGCCCGGATGATATCCCAACTGACGATACACGCTTTGCACAGCTGGGTATTTATGCGCAGGATAACATCAGTGTGAACGACAACTTGAATGTAACCTTGGGTCTTCGCGTGGACATGCCGTTCTACCCGATTGATCTGCCTACCAACGAGAAACTGAATGCGCTAGGTGTAACATTCACCAATCCACAGAACGGCGAAACCCTGACTCCGGATGTGAGCCAGCTGCCAGGTGTGCAGCCACTCATCCAGCCTCGTTTGGGCTTCAATTATGATGTGAAAGGCGATGGCACCATGCAGGTACGCGGTGGTACAGGTGTGTTCTCCGGAAGGATTCCTTTCGTGTGGATCTCCAACCAGGTGAACAACAATGGTGTTACCCGCGGTGGTTACGGTCTTACTGCTGATCAGTGGGGTGTAGATGGCAATCCTGAGTGGGATGGTTTCCAGTCTGACGTTACTTACTACCGTCCTGATCCATCCAATCTGGAGGCTGTAGTGTCCCAGAACCTGGCATTGACAGATGCGAACTTCAAGCTTCCAATGGTTTGGCGTACCAACCTGGCTCTTGATGCTGAATTGCCAAAAGGCTTTATCGGTACAGTAGAGGCCATCTACAACAAGGATATCAATAGCCCGCTGGCCGTTAACGTAAACACCAACGCGCCTTCTCAGACAATCAATACACCTTATCCTTTCCCTTACTGGACAGGTAGCAGCGCCTACTACACCAATGGAAGCTTCCGTGATGTGATCTTGCTTACAAATACCAATGTAGGACACTATGCTGCTTTAACGTTCCAGATCCGTAAGAGTGTTGCCAACATGCTGGACTTCAGTTTGGCTTACACCCGCAGCGTAAGCCGCGACTTTGGCCTAGAAGGCGGTTCACAGGCTGCTTCATTATGGCCAAACACTGTAGTTGGCGATAGAAATGATCCTGAAATTGGATTCAGCCGATTCGATCAGCCAAACCGTGTTGTAGGTTATGTGAGCTTTACCACTGAAAAGTGGACCAAGCGTTTCCCAACTACCGTATCGTTGTTCTATGATGGTGGCGAGCGTGGTCGTTTCAGCTACATCTACTCTGGACGTTTTAATGATGGTGCCAACCGTTTGATGTACATCCCTGCTACTCAGGCTGAGGCAAATCTGGTAGATCTTCTGGATAAGGACGGCAATGTGGTGAAAACCGCGGCTGAGCAGTGGACAATCCTGAACGACTTCATCGAGCAGGATGACTACCTGAGCGCCAATCGTGGTACTGTTGCTGAGCGTAACGGGGCTAAGTTGCCTTGGTTGAACCGATTTGACCTTCGCCTGATTCAGGATATCACGTTCACACCGGATATGAAGAACAAGCTTCAAATCACATTTGATGTATTGAACTTCGGCAACCTGCTCAATAGTGATTGGGGTGTTAGTCAAACATCAGTGCAGCGTTCATTGCTCAACTTGAGTGGTGTTGATGCAGATGGTAATGCTTCTTTCACCCTGAATACCATACCTGGTACATCTAATTTCCCAGCTGAATCTTATCGTCCGGTTATCAGCCTTACTGAAACCTGGAGCGCTCAGTTGGGTATCCGTTACATCTTCAACTAAGATTGTCTTACAATCATACAAATCAAAGGCCCCGCCAACTGGCGGGGCCTTTGCCGTTTATACAAACGGAGGGGGAAACAGACTACCCGGAGTCTATGGTGGTGGTTAGTTGGCTTGTTCGATAGCCGACAGCAGGCTTTGCAGATACCGGCGGTCAGTGCCATACTCCGGATTTGCCTTATCCAATGATATCAGTGCCTGATGGCAGTAATAAGACGCCAGCGCATGCTGCCCCAACTGCCATTTGGCCATGGCAATGAAGCCGTAGATGTTGGAACGAATGGATCGCTCAGCCTTTCTGTCTACATGCAGGGCATACCGGGCGGTTTGGATAGCACGGAACACATGCCCGTTGTTGTAAGCGGTTACAGCTTGCTGGAAAATCCTGTCTGCTTTTTGGAGAGTACCCTTCGGAATGGTTAACATAGCTGGCATAACGGCAATTTGTCTGTGTGTGATAAATGAACGAAACAAACATAGAAGCATCCGATGCAGCCTATCTGCGGTGTGAAAATTGAGGGTAATTTTTTGTTTTTAAGTACCTTGCAGGCTGATTTACACACCAAGAAAAGTGGTTTATGAAAAGTGGTATTGAGCACCTTACTTCCGAAGAAAAAGAATTGCTGTACATGGTGCCTGCAAAGCTGGCCATATTGATTGCCGGTGCGGATAATGACTTTGACGATAAGGAAAAGAAAGCGGCCGTAGAATTTACCAAGTATAAGAAACTGGGACATGACAGTCCGTTGGTACAGTCCTACTATGCTAAAGTGTTTGACAACTTCGAGAACAACCTGTATGGCCTGCTCAAGGATTATCCTGAAATGGCGGAGTTGCGCAATCCGATCATCATGAAACAGCTGGAGCAGCTGAATGAGATATTCCCCAAGTTGGATGCTACTTTCGCCCTGGAATTGTACAAAAGTTTCCGTCAGTATGCGCTGCAAGTGGCGGAATCGTCCGGTGGTCTGATGGGCTTTTTCGCTGTAGGTCACGAAGAACGTGAGTGGCTGAATCTGCCCGGCGTAAACGATCCGGGTACGCAGGCCTGATTGA
>CAYYHM010000098.1:0-8165 GCA_964471795.1 uncultured Chitinophagales bacterium
GCGATACACCACTCCCAGAAGCCGAAGCTCTTGGTGTGCGGGTTGTCTATGCGGAACACGCGAATGCCATGCTCTATCCAGAAGGTAAACACGCTCTTCAGCTCTTCCCACAGGTTTCGCCAGTCGCTGGTTTCGAAGTTCAGCGGCAGCACGTCCTGGTATTTCTTGGGCGGATTTTCAGCGTACTGCACGGTGCCGTCGGGACGCCACTTGAACCACTGCGGATGGTCTTTTACATAGGGGTGATCGGGTGCACATTGAAAGGCGATATCCAGGGCGATGTCTATCCCGTACTCGCCGGCAGCCTGCACCAGTGCCTGAAAGTCGTCGAAGGTGCCCAGCTCAGGATGTATGGCCTTGTGGCCACCGAGGTGTGAGCCGATGGCCCAGGGTGATCCTACATCGCCCGGCTCGGCAGTCACACTGTTGTTCTTGCCTTTTCTGTTCACCTCACCGATCGGGTGGATGGGCGGCAGGTAGATGGTATCGAAACCAAGGTGGGCAATGCGGGGAAGCTGATTGATGCAGTCGTGGAAGGTGCCATGTTTGCCCGGTACACGGCCGGCAGACCTGGGAAAAAACTCATACCAGGAGCTGAACAGCGCTTTCTGGAACTCCACCTGCACCTGTAAATCCAAGTGGTAGGTAGTGGCATGCTCAATCACCGGATTGCGGTAGAACAGGTCATGCAATTCGGGTTGCATCACCGCCTCCAGTGCCTCGGCATACGCAGCTTCGTCATTCAGCAATGTGGCCAAATCTGCTAACCGCTGTTTGTCTGCACCACCGGCTTTTTTGGCGGCAGCCTGGCAAAGGAGTGCACCCATTTGCAGCTCTACGGTTACCTTCTGCAGGGCCGCTATCTTTTTCTGTATGTCACGATGCCAACTGAGGGCATGATCCATCCAGGCAATTACCGTATACTGGTAAGCGCCTTTCTTGTCTACGGTAAATGTCCCGGTAAAGTGATCTTGCCACGCTTCTGCCATATCCACCTCCCGCCAGGTACGTTGCCGGTCATGGCGGTATCTGACGCGGGCACGAATCAGGTCGTGGCCATCGGCAATGATTGTTGCCGTTACGGCTACCGATTCGCCTTCCACGCGTTTGATGGGATATTGGCCATTGTTCAGGGAAGGCTTCACCAACTCAATGATGGCCCGTTGTCTGCCGTCTTGCTTGCTCATGTGGAGGTAATAGGCTGTTGTGCACTGTGAAGCCCCAAAATTAAGAATGGATTTCCACTTACAGGCTATGTGTAGCGTTGGGCAGGCTTGCCATTTTCCCCTACTTTTGCAGGTAAATCACAGCCGGAATGAATCGCTTAGTGTTTGCCTTACTCGTTGTATTCTTTTCAGCCTCTCAGATGACCGGGCAGTCTGCTTCTACCGTGGATCCAGATTGCTGGGTATCTACCTATGAGGATCCAAAGAAGGGCCGACTGCTATTCGTGAATCAGGATGGGCTGCTGCTGCCCGGATTGGGTGAGCAGGTAAAGTCCTGTGCGCTGGAAGTTGCCCGTGAGGACAAGAAGGCAACCGGCATCGTCCCTTTCCAGGTGATCATAACCTATGACGACCTGGTACAGGATAAGGTAAATCTTCAGTTGGACAGCCTGGAGCAGAACCATGTTTTCCGACTGGATCTGACGAACAACGAAAACAGGAATGTCAAGGATGTGCAGATACGTCCGTTGCATCTGAGCCAGCTGCTGGAGCTGGTTTCCTTTTCCTACACCAAAGGCTCCCGTGCTTATACCATGCTCGACAGCGAACTGGCTGACGCCACCTTCTTCGATCAGTCGGGCACCCGCAACTTTCATAACATATTGCTGATTCCTTCACCGGTCAGCAACCCGCCGCACCTCATGAACCTGCGGCACCGAAAAGTTACCTTCACCGCTTCCATCGCCGGTCAGGACCCTAAGGCGGTGGCCGACACCGCCAACCTAACCCTTAACCTGGTAGACCTGGGTGAGTATGAAGTGGAAATCCACAATATCACCATCAACCGCGAGGTGCAGGAATACACCTTCGATCTGGGAAGCCGAGATCTTACCTATGGCTTCCTGCTTACCTTCCAGCCTATGCCGGGGCAACCGTCGATTGCCATTCGCCGCATCGTAGTCAGCGACTGATAGGTGGCTGAGTCATAGCTGAGCCATACCTAAGCCATACCTGAGTGCACCCTGAGTCATGCTATGCCGTGTAGCAGTCTGGCCAATTCTGGTTGTTCAGAACATTTTCAGCACATCCCTGTTACCCTGCCATATCCATAAATTCCAATCATAATGAGGAGTATTGGCCTGTGGCTGCTTGCCCTATTGTTTTCCGGAGTCATCACTGCACAGAATGGTATCATCCGTGGCCGGGTGATAGATGACATCAGTCAGGAAGGTCTACCGTTCACCAACATATTGATCATCGGTACAGACATCGGCACCACGTCCGACCTGGACGGCAACTTCGCCTTCGAAGGGCTGACTCCGGGGCTGTATAGCCTGCAGGCGCAATATGTGGGCTATCAGGAGCAGACACTGTTTGAGGTGCTGGTCACCAATGCCAAGCCGGCCGTGGTGGAGTTCCGTATGCAGGAATCCAGCAGTAAGCTGGAGGAGGTAGTGGTAAAGGCCGACCCGTTCAAGAAGTCCGATGAGAGCTTGGTTTCTGTGCAAACACTCGGCATAGCCGAGATTGAGCGGAACCCTGGTGCCAATCGCGATATTTCCCGGGTTATCCAGTCGCTCCCCGGTGTGGCCAGTACGGTGGCATTCCGCAACGATATCATTATCCGTGGCGGTGGCCCCAACGAAAACAGGTTCTATCTCGATGGGGTAGAGATCCCCGTTATCAACCACTTTGCCACACAAGGTGCCGGAGGTGGTCCTGTAGGCATCATCAATGTCAACTTTATCAACGAGGCTACCCTGTACACCGGCGCCTGGCCGGCCAACCGCGGCAATGCCCTCAGCTCTGTATTAGAGCTCACGCAACGCGATGGCCGTACCGACCGCCTGGGTGGCACCTTCACCCTTGGCGCCACCGACGTGGGGCTTACCGCCGAAGGCAACATAGGCAAGAAAGCCAACTTCATCCTGTCGGCACGCCGCTCCTACCTGCAGTTCCTGTTCGACGTAATCGGGCTGCCTTTTCTGCCCACATACACTGATGCACAGTTCCGTGTAAAATACCGTCCTTCACCTAAACACGAGTTTACCTTCATCGGACTGGGTGCCTATGACGAGTTTTCCCTCAACCTCGATGCCAACGAAACAGAAGAGCAGCAATTTCTGCTTGACAACCTTCCGGTAACACCGCAGTGGAACTATACCAACGGGGTGGTGTACAAGAACTACCGCGACAACAGCTACACAACGGTGGTTCTCAGCCGGTCCATGCTGGATAATGCAGCCTTCAAATATGCCGGTAATGATGAATCCGACCCCAATAATCTTATTCTGGACTACAACTCGCAAGAGAGTGAAAACAAACTGCGGATCGAGAATACCTCCCGGTGGAATGGCTTCAAGATCAACATAGGGGGTAACTACGAGTTGGCGCGCTATACCAATCAGACCTTCAACCGGATTGCTACGCCGTTTGGTGTGCAGGAGATCAACTTCAACTCTAAACTATTGCTCAACAAATGGGGGCTTTTTGGGCAAATCAGCCGCACTTGGTTCAATGAGCGGCTCACTATGTCGCTGGGCATCCGCACAGATGCGGTGGACTATTCTGATAAAACGCGCAACCTGCTGGATCAGCTGTCGCCCCGTTTGTCCATGTCGTATGCGGCTACGGAGCGGCTCAACTTCATCGCTTCCGTAGGCAGATACTATCAGCTGCCACCCTACACAGTGATGGGTTTCCGAGACAATGCGGGCGTACTCGTGAACCGCGACAATGGCCTCACTTACATACAGTCCGACCATGCGGTGGCAGGGCTTTCCTACACCTTTCCCACCAACACCCGCATCTCTGTGGAAGGCTTCTACAAGGCTTACAGTGATTACCCATTCCTGACCCGCGATTCGCTGACACTGGCCAACCTGGGCGGCGACTTCGGTGTGGTGGGCAACGAGCCGGCTACCAGCACCAGCGAAGGACGCACCTACGGAGTAGAGCTCTTCATCCAGCAAAAGCTGTACAAAGGATTCTATGGCCTGCTGTCGCTCACCCTGCTGCGCAGTGAGTTCGAGGACAAGAACGGCAACCTCGTCCCCAGCGCCTGGGACAGCAGGTCGTTCCTCACCGCCACCGCCGGCAAGAAGTTCAATAGAGGCTGGGAGGCTGGCCTGCGCCTGCGCTATGGCGGTGGCAATCCCTACACCCCTCTCGATGTGCAGCGCTCTTCCCTTATCGCCTTTTGGGACATCAGGGGCTTGGGCATTCCCGACTACAACCGCCTGAATCAGGAGCGGCTGCAGGCATTCTACAACCTGGACCTGCGGGTGGACAAGAAATACTTCTTCGACAAATGGAGCCTTAACCTGTATCTCGATATACAGAACGCTACCGGATTCCAGGCGGAGTCGCCACCTGCACTGTTGCTGGAACGCGACGAAAACGGCACACCCCTCATCAACCCTGATGATCCTTCCAGATATCAGTTGAAGACACTCACGAACACGTTGGGTACGGTGCTGCCTACCATCGGTGTGATATTGGAATACTGATAGGCATTTCGCAGGAAGTGGCTACTTTAGATGTATGCGAAACGTCCTGCTTGTTTTGTTCCTGCTAGGTGCTGCTCCCTTATGGGCGCAGATTACCTTTATCGTTGATAGCATTCCGGCCAACACGCCTCCCGGTGCTACTATCTATCTGGCGGGCAACATGAACGGCTGGAACCCGGGAAACGCCAGCTGGGCGCTTACTCCTCAGGGCAACGGCCACCTGGCGATCACCTTTGCTACTGCATCAACCAATCTGTCCTACAAGTTCACCCAAGGCAGCTGGAGCACCGTAGAGGGCAACGCCAATGGAGGCTTCCGACCGGATAGGTCAGCCACGGTGCAGGCGGGCGATACCATCTACCACCAGATCCTGAGCTGGGAAGGGCAGGGCAGCAACTCCACTGCGGCTGCCAATGTATGGATTGATTCGGCTGATTTCTTCATCCCGCAGCTCAACCGCAGCAGACGGATTTGGGTGTACCTGCCTCCCGACTATGCCTCTACTGGCTTGGATTATCCGGTGCTGTACATGCACGATGGGCAAAACGTGTTCGATGCAGCGACCAGCTTCTCCGGCGAGTGGCAGGTGGATGAAACCCTCAACCGGCTGCATGCGCAAGGCGACACCGGCATTATAGTGGTTGCCATCGACAATGGGGGAGCCAGTCGACTGGATGAATACAGCCCCTGGGTGAATCCCCAATATGGCGGCGGTGAGGGTGACCTGTATGTGCAATTCATCGTCAACACCCTGAAGCCATACATTGACGGCAAATACCGGACAAGGACAGATGCGGCGCATACGGGCATCATGGGTAGTTCCATGGGTGGGCTCATCTCTGCCTATGCCGTACTGCAATACCCGGAAACGTTTGGGTTGGCAGGTGTTTTTTCGCCCTCGTACTGGTTCAGCAGTGCGTCCCTGCAGCAAGCCCAGCAATACAATAGCCAACATGATGTGCGCATCTATCAGCTTGCCGGCGGTCAGGAGGGAGCATCCATGGTAAAGGGCGTACAGGCGATGGACAGCTTGCTGCGTGCCAAAGGTCTCACTAATACGGATCTGGTGACCCGAGTCGTACCTGCAGGTACACACGCTGAGGGCTTTTGGCGGCAGGAGTTTGCAGCAGCTTATCAATGGTTGTTCAGGCAGGTAGCTCCTCTGCACACGCCGGAAAAGTGGATGGATAGTATGTCGATAGCACTGCTGCCCAACCCGGCTAGCTCACAAATCACCGTGCAGGCATCTGCAGAAAGTGGACCCCTGCAGCTGACGATAAGCAATCTGCTGGGTCAGGTGGTGACTGACCTTGTGGTGACACCCAACAAGCCGGTGGACATCAGCGCATTGGAAGCGGGGTTCTACCTCGTGCAAATTGTGCAGAATGGTCACATGACCACCATCAAGCTGCAGGTGGAGCGCTGATCAGTGCACCACCAATTGCCGGGTGGTCATATGCAGGTGTTGTGCGTCATCCCGATACTCGATTCGAAGTAGATACAATCCTTTCACCATCGGCACAGGTAGCGCAGTAGTAGCGGTTTGCACGTTATATGTAGCTACCACTCTGCCCTGCAGGTCATACAGGATGATGTGCTCCAGGGTGCCAGATTGGATGGCAACTGTCACCTGTTCCTGTGCCGGGTTGGGAAATACCGCCAATTGTGGTAGCCCCGGTGCGCCTGTTGGTAAGCTCGTAGCCAGATTGGAATAGCCGGGTGTAGGTTGTGGTTGCGTGATGATGGGCTTGGTGCCGTCCGGGTAGCAACCCCTGCTTTCGTCAGCATCCATGGCGCCGAAGGTAAGGGTGTCAACTACCAGAAACACACCGGCACCAGCGGAACGATACAATCCGATGGCTTCTCCATTGTTGCTCAGTTTGAAGTTGGCATGCCATGTGCCCGCATCTTCGTCAGCCCAAATCAGCAGGAAAGCCCCCGGCTCCAGCAGGGTGTCAGGGAGCACCCACTTGCCGGGATTGTTGAGCTTGTCGCTGAGGGTAAGGCCTGCCGTGTTCACAGCCGAGGGTCCGGGATTGTAAAGCTCGATCCAGTCGTCGTAGTCACCTGTTTCATCGGTGACGGTGGTCTCATTGTCGCTCATGAATTCGTTGATGGTCAGCGGCGGCACTGTCAGCAGGTCGAACACAGCCGGCTCGGGACAAGGATAAGCGGCACTTTGGCCGGTGCTGTCAGCGGCCCGGAACCAGAACTGCAGGATGCCATTGGTCTGCATCGGCGGCAGTTGCAGGCTCCAAACGTCGTCGCCAGCCACATCGTCACCATACAAACCATCGTTGCGCAGGGTGTCTGTAACCACGGTCCCTCCATTCAGCCACCAGTTGATTACCATCAAGGCAGTGTTGTCGTCATCCACGGTAGCTGTCACGCGAAGGCTGTCCTGAAATCCGGTGAAACTCAGATCGTAGCCTATGAACAGTGGCGCCAGGGTGCCGGGTTGCAGCTGCTGTGCAGCAGTAGCGAGTCGGGTGGTGATGTACTGCTTCAACCCGTATTGTACATGTCCGACACCGATGGTAGTGTCGTAGGAGTCGCTGAACTGCTGCAGGGTAAACCCATAGTCGTAGGTGCGGTACTGATCCCTGGCGGCATAGGGTAATATCATCTGATACAGCCTGTCGATGTGTGGGAACAGCTGCGTAGTATCTGCATATGTATTCATCAGTTCCTGCAGATAGTAGGTGAACCGATCGCGGTATTCGGGGATGCCCATGAACCTGTCGTACAGGGGTTTGGTTTGGCCGGATGGGCTCCATTGGTAAATATCGCGGATGCCCCAGTCTTGCCCCAGCCAGTCGATACCGAAGGTATTGTCGGCATCATAGCTCAGGTATTCACATAGCCCTGTCTGCTGATTGAAGTACAGGTAGAAGTTGTTGCCCAGATAGTGCGGGCTATCCCAGTGGCCGGTAAATACTTCTATGGCCAGCGCCTTCAGGTAGGTTTCTACATGGAACACCGATTCTATGGTGCAGGCGAAGAGGGAGTCGGGGGTGTTGTTCAACAGGTCTATCAGGTTGGCCAGGTTGCTGTAGTCGTCGCGGTCTTCGTTGATCTTCAGTTCGTAGGGTCGCTTACCACCTTGCAGAAACTTGTAGTCGTCACCCCGGCGACCACGGAAGCTCATATCTGCCGGGTAGGTGCATTTGTACAAGTTGCCGCCATTGTTGCCAAACCGCACATCCACGAAGTTCTCGTCAATGTGTTCTACGTTAATGTACAAGCCTCTGTATTGCCCGTTGATGTACAGTTCTACGTGGTTGGCCCGCGGTGCCGGCAATCCCATCTGCCCCTGCAGGTCCCAGAACAGTTTGCTGCGGGTGATGGACGGATCGTTGTGTTCTCCGTTGAGGTTCAGCTTTTCGAAGCCTTGGTATTTCCGGCCACGGATAAACGTGTTGAAGGATACCTTGAAGGATTTCTTGGCGGACTGCCGGCTGGTGTTGCCGCGTAAGCGGAAGCCGATGTC
>CAYYHM010000099.1:0-8109 GCA_964471795.1 uncultured Chitinophagales bacterium
GCAGGCAACCCACAACCGACAACAGTCATTCTAATACCCCAGCACATTCAGCATGGCATCGAAAGGCTGCTGTTGGGCAAACACGTCTTTGGTCAACTTGCCTTCTGCATCACGATTGAGGAGCAACATGCGCGGAGATGGCAACAGACAATGCTTGGTGCCGCCGAAACCACTCAGGCTTTCCTGGTAGGCTCCGGTGTTGAAGAAACCGAGATACAACGGTTCGTCACCATCTAGTTTGGGCAGATACAGCTCGGCCACGTGCACTTCGGAGTTATAGTAGTCGTACTGGTCGCAGCTGAGGCCACCGATGTTCACCCGCTGGTATTCATTTTCCCACTTGTTGAGCGGCAATAGGATGAAACGCTCCCCGATACCCCACACATCAGGCAGGGTAGTCATCAGCGAACCATCAATCATGTACCAGCGCTCACGGTCGTTTTGCTTCTTCTGCTGCAGCACAGAGAAAACCATGCTACCGCTTTCACCTACGGTGTATTTGCCGAATTCGGAATAGATATCGGGCACAGGTACCTGCTCCTGCTGGCATACCTTCTTCACCTGACGGACAATTTCTCCCAACATGTAGTTGTAATCATAGTCGAAGTACAACGAATTGGGAATAGGAAGTCCACCACCGATATTTAGGATAGACAGCTCCGGACAAACCTGCTTCAAGCGGCAATACATCCGGAGTGCCTTGTGCAGTTCACTCCAATAATACGCCGTATCCTTAATGCCGGTGTTGATGAAGAAGTGCAGCATCTTCAGCTCGAAGCGCGGGTCGGTTTTGACCTTTTCCTCATACAATTCGATGATATCCTGGTAGCGGATACCCAGTCTACTGGTATAAAACTCGAAGTTGGGCTCTTCCTCTGCCGCAATGCGAATGCCCAGCTGCAGTGGCTTTTCCCCTTTGTGTGTATAGTACTTGATCTCCTCCACATCGTCCATCACTGCGATGATGTTATGAAATCCCTGGTCGTGGAGTTGTGAGATGTTATCCTGGTATTGCTGTGTCTTAAATCCGTTGCACACGATGGTGAGATCGGTATTCACCTCCCCTTTCTGGTACAGCCTGCGGATCAACTCGATATCATAATTGGAGGAAGTCTCCAACTGCGCACCCGCTTTCAGCACCTCCTTCATCACAAAGGCAAAATGAGAGCTCTTGGTACAATAGCAGTACACATATTTCCCCTCGTACTGATGCTCCTTGATGGCCTGCTGGAAGATATTGCGGGCCTTGTTGATCTGTGTCGCTATCTGCGGCAGGTAGGATGCCCGAAATGGCGTTCCGTACTCTTCTACCAGATCCATCATCCGGATTCCATGGTAGTAAAGTTCACCATGCTGTACATCAAAATCATGGACCGGAAAGTAGAAGGTCTGATTGATGAGGTCAATGTAGCGGTTGGTCATCGTAGCATATGGGTTCTAAAACTATATGGGTAAAAATTGGTGCGGTGCAAAAGTAATAACTTTGCCGGTCGAAAGTTCACGAACAACAGGCCATGACGACCATCATCGCACAATTGCAGCAACACACTGCCACCGCAGTACAACAACTCTTCCAGGCCAACATCCCCGCCGGTGACATACAGGTACAACTCACCCGGCGTGAATTTACCGGCGAATTGACCATCGTCGTGTTTCCATTTGTCCGATTTGCGCGACTGAGCCCCGAAGCTACGGCCGAAAGATTGGGTGCACAGCTGATGACGCTGTGGCCTGCACTGGATTCATTCAATGTCATCAAGGGCTTCCTCAACCTCTCATTTACGGCATCATTTCTTTCAGATACCATATCTGCCATATACGGTGATGAAGCCTTCGGAAAGGCAGAAACCACCAGACAGACCATCGTACTGGAATATTGCGGCCCCAACACCAACAAACCGCTACATCTCGGCCATATCCGCAATGTGGTGCTGGGCTACAGCATGGCTGAAATCCTGAGTGCTGCCGGCCATGACGTGCACAAGGTGAACATCTACAACGATCGTGGCATAGCCATCTGCAAGTCTATGGTGGCCTGGCAGCTGTTCGGCAACGGCGAAACCCCACACAGCAGCGGCATCAAGGGCGATCACCTGATCGGTAAGTACTATGTAGCCTTTGCCCGTGAGCACGACAAGCAGGTGAATGAACTAGTAGAGCAAGGCATGGATAAAGAGGCCGCCAAGAAACAAGCACCTATACAGCTGGCAGCACAGCAGATGTTGCAGCAGTGGGAAGCCGGTGATGCCGAGGTGATGCAGCTGTGGCGTACCATGAACGGCTGGGTGTATGAAGGCTTCAACGAAACCTATGACAAGTTGGGCATCGACTTTGAAAAGAACTACTACGAAAGTGAAACCTGGACTGTAGGTAAACAAATGGTGGAAGATGGACTGGCAACCGGGGTTTGCTACCGCAAGGAAGATGGTTCAGTGTGGATTGACTTAGAGGCTGAGGGACTGGATCAGAAAGTGCTGCTGCGCAGCGATGGCACCAGCGTGTACCTGACCCAAGACCTGGGTACTGCCGAAAAGCGCTACGAAGATTACCATATGGATCGCTCCATCTACGTGGTAGCCAACGAGCAGGAATACCACTTCAAAGCGTTGCAGGCCACGCTGGAAAAGATGGGCAAACCCTTTGCTGCCGGCATCTACCACCTCAGCTATGGCATGGTGGACCTGCCCAGCGGCAAGATGAAAAGTCGCGAAGGCACCACCGTTGATGCCGACGACCTCTATGCCGAAATGCTGGCGACTGCCGAAACCACCACCCGCGAACTGGGTAAAAGCGATGGACTTGCACCGGAAGAAGCTGCCCATCTGTACCGCATGATCGGACTGGGAGCGCTGAAGTACTTCCTGCTACGGGTACACCCTAAGAAACGCATCTTGTTCGACCCGCAAGAATCCATTGATTTTCAGGGCGATACCGGCCCCTTCCTCCAATATACGCATGCGCGCATACGCTCCGTAGAGCGCAAGTGGCTGGCTGCCGGCAGCAACATGGCCGTTTTCACAGGCACACTTTCCGACCTGGAGCGAGAGCTCGCCATGCAACTCTACCGCTATCCTGAAATCGTACAGGAAGCAGCCCGCGATTATGATCCCAGCCATGTGGCCAACTACGCTTTCAACCTGGCCAAGACGTACAATCGATTCTATGCCGATCACCCGATATTGAACGCCCCGGATACGGGCACACAGTTCTTTCGGGTACAACTGAGCGTCGTTACCGCGCGCATCATCAAGAAATCCATGGCACTACTCGGCATCAACGTGCCGGAAGTGATGTAATACATCAGATGGTGCACTTCCACCACTCATAGGCCTGTCGGGCCAACTCCTCCCGGTGGTCGGGGTGAGCAATGCTGATGAGCAGACGCGCCCGTTCACGTACATCCTTGCCATACAAGTTTACGATGCCATACTCCGTGGCTATGTAGTGCACGTGCGCCCGGGTAGTAACCACACCACCACCCTGCTTGATGACAGGCGTAATGCGACTGATGCCCTTGGCTGTGGTTGACGGCAATGCAATGATCGGCTTACCGCCCACACTTAGCGATGCGCCGCGGATAAAGTCCATCTGACCACCCACGCCACTGTATATATTGGAACCTATCGAGTCGGCACACACCTGACCGCTCAAGTCGATCTCAATGGCAGAGTTGATGGCTACCACCCTGGGGTTCTTCTTGATGACATAGCTGCTGTTCACGTATTCACAATCCAGCAAAACCACCTCAGGGTTGTCATCGATGAAATCGTACATTGCCTTGGATCCCATCACGAAGGTGCCTACAGTCTTGCCCGGGTGACTGCTCTTCTTGCTGTTATTGATGACACCTGACTTCACCAGAGGAATTACGCCATCGCTGAACATCTCCGTGTGGATACCCAAATCCTTGTGGTGGGTAAGGCTGCTGAGCACAGCATTTGGGATGGCACCTATGCCCATCTGCAACGTACTGCCATCTTCGATGATGCCGGCAATGTGTTGCCCGATGGCCATCTCTTCCTTGCTGAGCTCACCGGGGTGTACTTCGTGCAGGGGCACATCCTTTTGTACAGCATAGTCTATCTTACTGATATGCAGGAAACCATCACCGTGGGTGCGCGGCATGTGTGCATTGATTTGTGCAATAACGATATCTGCCGTCTCGATGGCTGCCTTGGTAGCGTCCACAGAAGGACCCAACGTACAGAAACCATGGTTATCCGGCAAGGAAACGCTGATGAGTGCCACATTGAGTTTGATGATGCCCCGGCGGAACAACAGCGGCATCTCACTCAGAAATACGGGAATGTAGCTGGCACGACCTGCCTGCACCGCCTTGCGCACATTGGCACCCACAAAGAGCGCCTTTACATTGAAGATACCCTCGTATTGCTCTTCCGTGTAGGGTGCAGCTCCCTCCGTATGCAACTGATAGATGTTAACGTTACGCAATTCCGCAGCACGACCCACCATGGCTTGTATCAACGCCTGCGGCGCCGCTGCTACACTATGGATGAACACGTTATCATTTGATTTCAGCACTTGCAGGGCTTCCTGCGCCGTTACGATCTTCATGGTTCTGGAAGTTTTCTTGTGTTTGACTGCCACAAAATTCTATACCCGACAAAGGCATTTGAATGACTTAAGTTGCCTTTGGCTGATTATTCAAAAATAAGACTGCATTTATTCTCATTTGTACCAACCGACATGAAGAAGCACTCTTTTTTATTGCCTGTTTTCGCCTTACCTTTCGGTACTAATTCCGGCAGTGATGGAGCTGCACATGCTTCCCCAACCCGATGACACCACCTGTGGGCCTACCTGCCTACATGCCGTGTATCAATACTTCGGCCTCAATATTCCATTACCACAAGTGATAGCAGATGTGAACTTCCTGGAAGATGGCGGTACGCTGGGCGTGTATCTGGGGCTGGACGCCCTTCGACAAGGGTTCGACGCCTGCATCTACTCCTACAACCTGCGGATCTTCGACCTCTCCTGGGCCGGACTATCCAGCGAGGAATTGGTGCACAAACTGCGGGAACAGCTCAAATACAAGTCGGGTAAGAAATTTACCGAAGCCACCTTTGCCTACATCGACTTTTTGGAAGAAGGCGGAAAGCTTTGTTTCCAGGACCTCACGCAGGAGCTGATCAGCAGCATTCTTGCGCAAAAATTACCCATACTCACCGGTCTTAGCGCCACCTACCTCTACAATTCCAAGCGCGAGTACACCAACAGGCACAATCAGTCGGTATTCGACGACCTCCGGGGCGAACCCATGGGCCATTTTGTAGTGCTCAGCGGCATGGAAGGCGACCATGTGCTGATAGCCGACCCCTATAAAGACAATCCCATTCGCCAGGATCATTACTATTCAGTAGACATCAACCGATTGCTGCACAGCATACTCCTTGGCATTGTGACCTATGATGCCAACCTCCTGATTATTCACCCTACCTCCACCACATGAAGAAGATCATTGTAACCGGTAACCCGAAGAACCTGACCATACAAGTGCCGGATGTTGACATAGTAAGCAGCAGGGAATACCTCACCAATCCGAAATATGCCGCACTCACCAATGTACGTGTGTTCAACCTGGCCAACGAATACCGCTACCAGGCCAAAGGGTACTACGTGAGTCTGCTGGCTGAGGCACGGGGCCACAAGGTTGTTCCCAGCGTGAAGAACATACAAGACCTAAAAGCACCTGCCATCGTGCGCATCGTGTCCGACGAACTGGATGACCTGATACAGCATTCACTGCACGACATCAAGTCGGAAGACTTTGTCCTAAGCATCTACTTTGGACAGAACGTGGCCAAGAAATACGAGAAGTTGGCGCATGAACTGCACCTGTTGTTTCAGGCACCCTTGATGCGGGCCAGGTTTTCCTTCAACCGCAAATGGCAGCTTACCAGCCTCAGGGCTATCCCATTCCGTGAAGTACCGGAGTCGCACCTACCCTACCTGCAAGAGTTTGCTACCGCCTACTTTTCCAAGAAGCGATACCATACTGCCCGGAAAGACAGCGCCGTGTTCGATCTGGCAATCCTCATCAATCCGGAAGAAAAAGATCCTCCATCCAACAAAAAGGCGATTCAGCACTTCATTGAAGCTGCAGAAGAAGTTGGCTTCAGTGTGGAGCTGATCACCCGGCAGGACTACCACCGCATCGGAGAATTCGATGCCCTCTTTATCCGCGAAACCACAACCGTAAACCACCATACGTACCGCTTTGCCCGCAGGGCACAGTCCGAAGGACTGGTGGTGATTGATGATCCGGATAGCATACTACGATGTGCCAACAAGGTATTCCTTGCCGAGCTCATCCATACGGCTAAACTCCAGGCCCCGCCTACCATTATCGTCCATGGCGACAACATCGATACGGTCATACCTAAACTGGGACTTCCGCTGGTATTGAAACTACCGGATGCATCCTTCAGCAGGGGCGTAAAAAAGGTAAAGACACCCGAAGATTACCATTTTGAGGTAGAAGAGATGATGAAACAAAGCGATCTGGTAGTAGCACAGGGGTTTATGCCTACCGAATTCGACTGGCGTATCGGTGTGCTGGCAGGAAAGCCCCTCTTCGCCTGCAAATACTACATGGCCAAAGGGCACTGGCAGATATACAACTGGAACGCCAGGCAGCATGATCAGGTGGGCAACTTCGACTGCTACCGATGGGAAGATGTGCCGCCTGTTATCATTGAAGCGGCATTGCGCATCACGAAACTGATTGGCAACGGGTTATATGGCGTGGACATCAAGGAGATTGACGGACAGCCATACATCATTGAGGTAAACGATAACCCCAGCATCGATGCGGGCGTTGAAGACCAGATTATTGGTAAGGAGTTGTACCTCACCATCATGCGAAATCTGCGGGAACGCATCAGCCAAAAACGGCAACAACATGGCTAAGAAGCATACACTGTTCACCGTTACCGGTGTTGAACTGGAGTATATGATCGTAGATCGCTATACATTACAGGTGAAGCCCATCGCTGATGAGCTCATCAAGGAGATGACGGGCGATTATACGTCCGATGTAGAGCGCAGCGACATTGCCTGGTCGAATGAGCTGGTATGCCATGTGATCGAGTTGAAGACAAATGGTCCGGCAGCTACACTGCAGGGCATAAGCGAGGCTTTCCATAACAATGTGCTGGAGATCAACGATATGCTGGATAAGCACAACGCCATGTTGCTGCCTACCGGCGCCCACCCCCTGATGAATCCATTCCGGGAAACTGTCATCTGGCCACATGAATACAATGAAGTGTACAGTTTGTACAACCGTATATTCGACTGCCGCGGTCACGGCTGGGCTAACCTGCAAAGCATGCACCTCAACTTGCCCTTTGCCAATGATGAGGAATTCGGACGATTACATGCGGCCATCCGTGCACTGCTGCCAATCCTTCCGGCATTGACAGCCAGCACACCCATCCTGGATGGACAGATAACCGGGTTTGATGATACCCGTCTTGAAAAATACCGCCACAATCAAGAGAAGATTCCTTCCATCGCCGGACAGATCATCCCCGAAGCGGTGTACACAGAAGCCGACTACCACAGGGTGATTTTCGATCCCATCATCCGCGACATAAAACCCTACGATCAGGACAACCTATTGTCGCACTTCTTCCTCAACTCTCGGGGCGCCATCGCCCGCTTCGACCGTGGAGCCATAGAGATCCGTACCATCGACCTGCAGGAATGCCCTGCTGCTGATTTGGCCATTGCTGAAATCGTAACAACGCTGCTGAAACAACTGACCGACGGCGAATGGCTATCCATGGACCACCTGATGGCACTGGATACCACCACCCTTGCCGAGCTATGGCTGGATGCCACCAAGAGCGGCATGGGGGCTACCCTACAGGCCGGTACTCTTGCGGAGCTGTGGCGAGTACCGGATGGCAGCACCTTGCAAACCGTGTGGGAAAGAATCGCCGTCAGATTGGCCGGCAAACTATCACCCCATAGCACCCGTCACCTGGAGCGGATTCTGGAATACGGGAACCTGTCGCAGCGCATCCTGCAACGTGTAAACAGCTCCGGCGGCGATACTGAGGCCATCACCGAGTGCTATTT
>CAYYHM010000100.1:0-4194 GCA_964471795.1 uncultured Chitinophagales bacterium
TTGGCAAAGCTGAATGTGTGGTAGGTGTCAAGCCATCCATGGTTTGCATGTCCCCTGCTGTTGGCACGGTGTAAGACTGTTTTCATTGTACGTTCCTCATGATTTGGGAGATGATTAAAGCCAACCTGCTCCAACGCCGACGATTGGGCAAGATTCTTACTGCCTACGGTAAGTCCGGCAATTCCTAACGCAGTTTGACGAATGAAGCGTTTCCGATCCATATTTTATTCGTTTAAACAAATAAACGGCTTTTTTTCAAGTTGTGCAATGGCGGTTGCATGAAAAAACAACTGCCGACATTCCCGGAATGTCGGCAGTCGATGGTGTGTTCAGTGGAGGCAAATACTAGAAAGTAGCTTTAACCGACAGCATTATGTTTCTGCCCGGTGCAACCATGCCACTACTGTAGGGTCTGTAGCGCCTGTCGGTAATGTTTTCTACACCCGCAGATATCACTAACAGCTCTTCCAATTGGTATTGTATTCGGCAGTGGAACACGAGCCATGCCGGTGACCAGGGGTTTCCGTTATTATCGATGGCATACATGAAATCCTTGGACTTCTCCTCTTCCGGCATCTGTTCAAAGGTAACTGCACCGCTGTACTGTGCATGGGCTTCCATCCGTAGCCTTTTAGCGGAATACACTAGTCGTGTCTGCCCAAACCAAGGTGCTGCATGTCGTAGGGGTGATATACTGCCATCTTCCAACTCCTCCTCTCCCTGCTGATAGTTGAACTGACTGCTCAAACTCCAGCCACGGTGGATTTTCAGTTCAAGCCCTGCCTGAACACCATATACCCTTGCCTGTGCTGCATTTTGAATGGCCTGCACCCGGCTGAGTTCCCCATCGTATACAATGCTGTCGGCACCATTCAGCGTAAAGTCGCGCCGTACCAATGCATTATCCAGCAGCGTGTAGAAAGCAACTACATCCAGTTTCAATCTGTCACCAAACACCTTGGCTATATCGGCTTCTATATTGTAGGCATACTCGGCAGAAAGGTTTGGATTCGGAACAACCACAGACCCCGGCTCTGAATCGAACACCTTCCCGATGTCATCCACGTTTGGCGAGCGGAATCCTGTAGAGGCGTTTATCCCCAGATGCCAGTCGTCAGTGGGCTGATATACCATCCCGAGGCTGCCAGTAATTGCATCATCTTGCAGATTGGCTACAGTGAACGGGAACGGATAGAAGCTGGTGTCGAAGATGGCATCCAGGGCGAATCCATTGTATCTGGCACCAGCCTGCAGTGTCAACTGCTCATACATCCGGTATTGCCACGTGGCATAGGCGGCATATGATAGCCAGTCGGATTGTGGATAGCGCGCCGGACCAGCCGTGCTAACACCTGTGGAGATGTCTGTATCTATGCCGGTAGACTCCACTTTGTTGAGGACACCTTCCATCCCATACAGCAAACGATGTTTGTTATATGATTTGCTGAAGTCTACATTCAGGGCATAAGCATTCACCTGTTCCTCACGGGTGCGCCGTTGGTCATCGTTGAAGTCACGATCGATGCGGCTTTCCTCGAATCGCTGGCCGGACAGCCGTAATATGACTCCGTCATACAGCGCTGATTTTCCGACATGCGCCACCTTCAGCACGTGCATGTTCCACACTTGTGGTCCGTAATTCCACTCCGCACTGCGGGGTAGCCCCTTACGTGTGCGTAGCAGGCGGTCATACCGTGCATAATCTGTCGTAGTGGCATAATGCAGCCCATATTCCAGCAGCCAATTGTCGCTGGGTTGCCAGAGCACTTTTTGCATCAGGTTGGTCTGCTGGTAGTGTCCGGGTGTCTGTACCAATGGATCATTGTTGGTGATCACCCGATCTGTTCCATCAATCCGTTGTACAAACCAGTTCCGCAGGTATTCATCCGGTCCATGGCGGCCCATCCTCATATCACCAAAGTCGTTGTGTGATATGGAGGTGAGGAGTCCCCACTTTTTCCAGCCTACGTTCACATCCAGATGTACCGTGTTTTCCTCACTCGCAGAAGCATACCGTAACAAGGCGGATCCGGTGATGTAAGGCTCACTGTTGTCGGACAACTGTGGTGACAAGGTATAAAAACTCATCACCCCGGCAATGGCATCACTCCCATACATCACAGAACCCGGGCCGAATGACACTTCGGCTGTCTCTATGGAAAGCGGGTCAATGGAGATGACATTCTGCAGGTTGCCACTCCTGAATATGGCATTGTTCATCCGCACACCATCTACGGCAATCAGTAGCCGGTTGGTAGCAAAACCGCGAATCATGGGGCTTCCCCCGCCTTGCTGACTCTTCTGGATGAATACTTCACCGGTTTGGCCAAGAAGATCGGCGGCTGTCTGCGGATTGCTGAGGCCAATCTGTTTCGCTGTGATGGTGGTCACCTTGCCGGGCACGTCACGTCGCGATTGTTCCCACCGGGAGGCTGATACGACCAATTCATCCAGCGACAAGTTGCTGGGCATCAGGTACAGTGTCATCCCACTGTGTACAAGATCCTGATAGGACAAATATTGGGTTTCGTAGCCCACACGACGGATTTCAATCAATTCCGCACCAGGTAATCCGCTGATGTCAGCCTGCCCTTTTGCGTCCGTTATGGTAGAGAAGGGTGGGTTGTCGCAGGAAATGGTGACAAGCGACAGGGGTCTCAGGTTCTCCTGGTCAAGCAGGGTAACCACTTGCGCAGGCATATACAGGGCGCCGCAAAGCAGCACCATGCCTGCAATAAATACTTGTTTCATAAGTGTAGTTTACTTGCAGTAAAAAATTGACTGTTTCAAAGAAATGCCTGCAAGTATTCCGGTGGTGGTGCTATCACTGCCAAATAGGGTGCTTCACAGTGTATGCTGGTTGATTGAATTTGGAAGCGACAAGTTTGTTGAATAAACACAAGATTGGATGCATCCGGCAGGCAATAGGCCTGCAGGATCATTGTCAGTTTTGAGGTTTGGTGTTGTGTGGCAGGATTTCGTCGCATCAGGTGGCTGCTCCAGAACCTGATTTCCTGCATAACCGCACTCTCCTTCTGGTCCGGCCAACATACCAAAATGGTAGCGTCGCCAATTTCCTGTCTCGATACAATGTCGTACATAGTATCCTGTCGCTCAAACTCCTCATCGTGGTGCCAATAGGCACTATCTGCCATTGACGACGTGGGCCAAACGAAAGTGCGGAGGGCTGAGTCGGGTAGGGCGCCGAGTAATTCCTGCTTGACGGCACGCTTGATTTGCTTTTGTTGCCACTGCAGGTACAGGCCTCCCAGCCAAACCGGAGACAACAGCAGCAGGATAATGGATATACCCGCAGCCAAGCGCAACAAACGGATGTGGATCATCACCAATCAAATTTAGACAATGCTTACTTGTCTTTTTGCAGGCAAAGCATCCAATCTTCGCGGTGCAACAGAAATCGCATGGCAGGCCATTGATCAGCGGAGATGATGCCGTCAAATGTAAAGCCGCACTTCTCCAGCACGCTGACTGAGGCTTTGTTCCCGGGTAGTGTTCGGCCAATGATTTTCTGGAGCTGTAGGCGAGAAAATCCATCTTCTATGCATGCCAATGCGGCTTCGGTGGCATAGCCTTTGCCCCAGTGTGTTCGTTTGATGCGGAAGCCCAATTCAACAAACCGTTGCTCGTCATGCGTTTTTAGGCCACACCAGCCCAGGTAATCACCACTGCATGTATCCAGTACGGTAAGCCTGCCGGTGCCGTACTGCTGATATTGCGTGTACCCCTGAATGAATGACCGAGCTGCCGACAAGGTTGCAAATGGTTTTTCGCCGGTAAATCTGTTAACCTCGGGGTCTGCATGAAGCTGGTACAGATGTAGCGCATCCTCAGGAAGGAAGGGCCTAAGTAATAACCGGCTAGTGGACAGGGCTGGGAGGTTCAAGGTAAATGTAGTTGCGCCTGTTGCAGGTAAAAGTAGGGGAAAGCCTACTCTATGTTTATCAAGTTGCCGGGGATACAATGTCAATTTGGATAATACATAGGTGGCTCACTCCGGACAATCAAGATAAACGTGTGCAATGTGTCCTACACGGTAGATATGACAACATCCAATAAAAAAGCCTCACCGATTGCATGTAACCGGTGAGGCCTTACTGTGTTTCTATCAGACTATCGTTCTTTGTAAACGCCGATACCGAAGTAGCAAGGCTCCACTCCACAGTGGTACATGGT
>CAYYHM010000100.1:4294-8102 GCA_964471795.1 uncultured Chitinophagales bacterium
GGGTGAGTATGGATATCCAATACATACCAGCAGGAACTTGATTTCTTGGAATGGTAGCCTGGTTGGAGCCGGTAGCTGTACCTGCCCACACTACACGACCTTGAATATCAAGTAGTTGCAGTTGAGCGGATTGGTCTTGTCCGGGCCATTGCACGGTAGCCACTGTGTGAGCGGGGTTTGGCCATACTTGCACGTGTTGCTTCGCTTCTTTTTCTTCCACGGCGAGTGGGATGGCACATACGATGGGGTACAGGAAGTCGCGCACAAAGCCAAAGGTAGTATCCATGTAAGGTCCTTGTGGGTTGTTGCTCCAGGGTACGTGCAATTGATCTACGTAGGTATAAAGATCTGCAGTTACACCAATCCTGTCTGCATGCTCCTGCACGCTGGCGCTGCCATGTAGCAACAGCCCCAGGTTGAACAAGGTGATGGTATCGGTGCCATAAGGAACTACATCATCTTTGTCGCCATGAACACTTACCACAGGCACATCGCCTGCTTTCAGCCAGGTGGTGTCTCCCAGTCCGCCACACAAGTTGATAACACCGGCAACGGGCATCGGTAAGCCGGGATTGCCACTTAGACCCGCTAGTCCGCCAATTGCTGCTGTATCAACGATTGCCGGTATTTCGGAAATTTCATTGAGGTAGGCAGTATGTAGGGCAGTGATAGCACCTGCAGATACTCCTCCTACAAAAATGCGGGCAGTATCAATATTGTAGAGATTAGGTCCTCTCGCATCCTGTACAAAGAATCGAATGGCTGCCTGCATATCGTGCTTGCCCTTCATCACGGCCACATAAGAGAGTGAGTCTGACCCGAAAAAAACAAGGTCACTGGTTAGCCGATAGTCGATGGCCGCATTGGCATAACCAAGTTTGCTGAAGCGGTTACAGAGTTCGATGATGTCGCCATTCTTCCTGCTACCCAGCACAAATGCACCGCCGAATGCCCACAAAATCAGTGGTCTGCCGGTGGAAAGTGTGTCATTGGCGGGTTGATAGAAGTCCAGATACAACTGCTGTGTTGCTGTGGGATTGAAGATCGTTGGCTGCAGGTTTTCACCGAACAGGATATCAGCCTGTACATCTACCTGCTGATAAAATGGAAGGAGGTATCGTCCTGTGTAGCACTCGTCTCTTTGCGCAAATGCAGAAACGGAAATCAAGGCAAATAGCCAAATCAGCGTCATTTTCATAATACAAATAAAGAAAAACCTTTCGTAATACAAAAACAAGAGAAGGGGAGAATCTTTCATCTGCTGCATTCTGTAGCGGATATTTCATCAGGGAGATTGGGAAATACCCCGAATTTTACCCTTGTGGAAGAAATCTGGATTTCGTGGGGCCTTGCCGGCATGTTTGTGTCAGCCTTTTTGGCAGCAACCCTGCTGCCGCTGAGTAGTGATATCGTGTTAGCGGCATTGGTGGTAGCCGGAATGGATCCTACTGGGCTGTTTGCTGCCGCCCTGGCCGGCAACTGGTTGGGTGGTATGACGAGTTATTACCTGGGAAGGCTTGGCAAATGGTCATGGATTGAGCGGTATTTGCGGGTAAAGCCGGCTACAGTAGAGCGATTGCGAAAGTGGATCGATAAATATGGTGCTGTATTTGCCTTGATCACCTGGCTGCCCGGTATTGGCGATCCGTTGGCTGTGGCATTAGGTTTTGCCCGTACACCCGTTGTGGGAACGGCACTGTGGATGTTGCTGGGGAAAGGACTGAGATACGCTATCATCATTTGGTTGACAATGGAAGGCGTATCCCATTTCGGTTCCTAGATGCTATTTCCTTATTCCGATATCCATATCTGGTAGCCAAATGGTGGTAGGGCTAGTTGTGTAGACGTGTCGATTTCCAGCGACATCTCTGTGAAGTGTTCCCGATAGCTACCGGTTGCCCATGACTGTGTGAGTGAGAAGGTGATGTCCCGATCGCTGACGTTGGTGAGAACCAACACTCGTTGATTGTCTTTCACCCGGAGGTAGGCTAGTATTTCTTCCTCATGATCGGTAAACAGCAGCCACATCTTACCGCCCGCTTCGCCATTCCATAGGGCTGGCGTGGCCTTCCGTAGATCAAATAACTGCTTGTATAGTTCTCCAACCGGGTGTGGTTGCCATTGGATGGTGTCCTTGTCAAAGAAGCGAAGCCGCTTGGTGTTGCCTGCCTCCTGACCGCTATAGATCATGGGAATACCTTTGGCTGTAACGGTAATTACCATCGCCACGGGCAGCATATCACCGTACAGCTCGAACTGAGTGCCTTCCCATGAGTTCTTATCGTGATTTTCTACGTACAATAAATGATAGTCATCTTGCGGAAATGAATTCAGATATTCAGAGAAGACGTATTTCAAGGCGGCTGCAGAAGCCTTTCCTACTGCTACCTGATGCATTTTCTCCTGAATTGGCCAGCCATAGGTGGCATCAAAGCCATGCTGGTGCATGTCGCGGGAGGCCCATTCTGCCAGCATCCACACCGGTTTGATGCTGTCCAGTGAAGTCCGCACCTGTTGCCAGAACGCAAGCGGTACATATCCGGCTACATCGCATCGATACCCATCGATGCCGGCTTCTTCCACCCAAAAGCGCATAGCATCCTCCATGGCTATCCAAAGCTCGGGCTGGTTATAATCCAGTGCCACCACATCGGACCAATCGGTTCCATGCGGGGGCATCATGTTCCCCGTCGGGTCTTTCTGATACCAATCCGGATGTTCCTGTACCCAGGCATTGTCCCAGGCAGTATGATTAGCCACCCAGTCGAGGATTACATACATTCCCAGTGCATGCGCACTGTCGACAAACATTTTGAGATCATCGAATGTGCCTAAGTCGGGATTCACGGCTTTATAGTCCTGCACTGAATAGGGGCTACCCATTTTTCCTTTCCTGTTGATAGTTCCAATCGGATGGATGGGCATCAGCCATAGTATGTCTGCACCCAATTGCTGTAACCGCGGCAGGTCAGACAGTAGTGCAGTAATGGTTCCCTCTGCAGTGTGCTGGCGAGGGTTTATCTGATAGATCACGGCATTGTGGCTCCACTCAGGGTGCGAAGTGGTGGTAGGTTCACTGTATTGTGGTGTATTCCCATCGGAACAACCGGAAATAACAGCAAGGACGGCAATAAGCAGTACAATCAGGTTTCTATTTCTTGTATCCATATCAAACGAATGAAAGTAGTCAAGTTACACGATTATCGCGGGCCAGTTGGCGGATGCCATCCCTGGGCCCTGTCACATATAGCAGATCATCTGGAAGTACCATCATTCCAGGATCGATCTGCGTCAGCAGTTCGCCCTGTCGGTAGATGCCGATCACGGTTACACCATACTGGTTGCGCAGCTGCGATTCTGCGAGGGAACGATTCACCACCGGGCCACTATCGCACTGAATGCGCACACTTTCTACCGTAAGTTGCGGGAATGACAGTGCCTCCGGTGTATGCAGGAAAGTGGCTGGCCGCAACATGTTATAGTTGCCTGCCCGAATCTCATTGGTGAGGCGCTCAATCTCATCCACGGGTATCATGTATTGTTGCAACACCCTTGTAAAGATCTCTATCGATGTCTCGAATTCTTCCGGAATGACCTCATCGGCACCCAGCCTGAGCAATCTATCGATTTCCTTTACAAACCGGGTTCTGATGATCATGTGAATAGTAGGGTTGTGTTGTCGTATTGATTGCACGATGGCGGCAGTAGCCACCGGGTCGGATATGGCAATCACCACCACACGAGCCTGCTCCAGATGCAATTGATGTAAAATATGCTCATGCATGGCGTCGCCATACAGAATGGGTTC
>CAYYHM010000101.1:0-6328 GCA_964471795.1 uncultured Chitinophagales bacterium
CTCCGTGTCAGCGGTGCATCCGCCCCGCAAGATGGCCTGATTGTAGATGGCTACGATGGCCGGAATATCATCCTGCGTGGCCAACCGTATGGTTGCGGACCTATCCATGCTTGATTTTCATGGTAAGGATGATGAGTGCCAGCAGTAAGGTAACACTGTTGGCCGCTATGATGGGCCAATTGACCAAGAGGATGCCATATATCAGCCAGGTGCTGATGCCCATAGTGAATAGCAGGTACATGAGGAATGATATGGCCTTGGTATCGCGGGTTTGTACGGTGCGTAATGCCTGTGGCACAAACGATAGGGTAGTCAGCGCCGCAGCGACGAACCCCAACACATCTATCAACTGTGATGTATCCATAGCGGATCAGGACAAACGCGATAGGGCTTCCTCCAGACTCTGCAGCTTAGCTTCCCCGTCGGCCAGCTTCTGCCTTTCCTTGTCCACCACCTCGGCCGGTGCACCGGCAACGAATCGCTCATTCGAAAGCTTCTTTTGCACAGAACCGATGAATCCCCTGATGTAGTCGATCTCCTTCACGATCTTCTCCCTCTCCGATTCCACATCCATCTCCACCAGACTGCTCAGATACAGGTTGTCCTTGTTCACTACCAGATGGAAGGCGTTATCCGGCTGCTGCTCGTTGTAGTGCCAGCCATCCAGATTCGCCAGCTTGGCAACGAGTGGCTGGAAGGCGCTGTAGGTTCCCTGATTTTGGGAGTGGATATACAGCGTTACCGGCTCTTTGGGGCTCATCTGCTGGCGGGCACGGTAATCGCGGACTTTAGAGATGATCTCCTTGGCGATCTCACCCTGCTGCAGCAACTGCTGATCGATTGCTCCTGCCTTTGGCCATGTGGCAACAATCAGGTCCCCACCGTTGGGCCTGTCTTTCAGCAGATGCCATATTTCTTCGGTGATGAAAGGCATAAAGGGGTGTAGCAACGTCAAAATCTGCTCGAAGAAGCCTACCACCCTGTCGTATGTAGCCTTGTCGATAGGCTGCCCGAACTCGGGTTTTACCATTTCCAGCAGCCAGCTGCAGAAGTCGTCCCACACAAAGCTGTAGGTGGTCTTCAGCACCTCCGACAGTGAGTAGGTGGTGAAGCCCTTGTCAATGTCGGCAATGGTCGTGTTTAGCTTGGCCTCGAACCATGCCAGGGCAGCGTCGTTGTCGTGGTTGTGTCCCTCGGCTACCTGCCATCCTTTCACCAGACGCATGGCGTTCCATACCTTGTTGGCGAAGTTGCGACCTTGCTCGCACAGCTTGTCGTCGAACAACAGGTCGTTGCCTGCCGGAGAGCTCAGGAGCATCCCTACACGCACGCCGTCAGCACTGTATTGAGCGATCAGATCCAGCGGATCGGGTGAGTTGCCCAGCGACTTGCTCATCTTGCGGCCTTGTTTGTCACGCACGATGCCTGTGAGGTACACATGTTCAAAGGGCTTCTCCTGCTTGTACTCATAGCCGGCGATGATCATCCGGGCTACCCAGAAGAACAGGATCTCCGGAGCAGTCACCAGCACCTGCGTTGGGTAGAAGTAGTCCAGATCTCTGTTGTTGTCGGGTTTGTTGATGCCATCAAACACGGCAATCGGCCACAGCCACGAGCTGAACCATGTATCCAGCACATCAGGATCCTGCTGCAGGTCGCTCAGGGATAGTTGTGGATTGCCGCTGGCAGCGCGGGCTTTTTCCAGCGCCTCAGCTTCGTGATGCGCCACCACAAAGTCGTTGATGCCTTCCCCGAAGTACCAGGCCGGAATCCGGTGACCCCAGTACAGCTGTCGGCTGATACACCAATCACGGACGTTCTCCATCCAGTATTTGTAGGTGTTCACGAACTTGGCCGGGAAGAATTGTATGTTGTTGTTGAGCACATTCTCCAGCGCTGGCTGGCTGATGTCCTTCATAGCCAAAAACCACTGTTTGCTGATGCGTGGTTCTATCACAGCACCTGTCCGTTCGCTGGTGCCCACCTTGTTTACGTAGTTCTCAGCTTTTACCAGATAGCCTTTCTCCTCCAGTTCAAGCGCTATGGCCTTGCGCACCGCAAAACGGTCCATACCGGCATAGTGCAGTCCATGGGCATTCAGCGTACCATCTTCGTGCAATATGTCAATGACCTCGAGGCGATGGCGCTCACCAATCTCCTTGTCGTTTACATCATGAGCGGGTGTGATCTTCAGGCAGCCTGTACCGAATTCCATATCCACATAGCTGTCGGCGATCACCGGAATCTCCCGGTTGGCGATGGGCACCCGTACTTTCTTGCCCACCAGATGGCGATAGCGCTCGTCCTCCGGATTGACGCACACTGCAGTGTCGCCCAATATGGTTTCTGGGCGTGTAGTGGCAATGGTTACATGTCCTTCTTCACCCACGATGGGGTATTGCAGGAAATACAACTTGCCCTGCAATTCCTTGTAGATCACCTCTTCATCCGATACGGTGGTCTTTGCCTCCGGATCCCAGTTAACCATGCGATAGCCCCGGTATACCTTGCCCTTCTCAAACAGGTCTACAAACACACGGATCACCGACTCATATCGCTCCGGATCCATGGTAAAAGCGGTACGATCCCAATCGCAGGAGGCGCCCAGCTTGCGGAGTTGCTGCAGGATGATGCCTCCATGCTTCTCTGTCCACTCCCAGGCATGTGCCAGAAACTCATCTCTCGACAGGTCTGCCTTTTGGATGCCCTCAGCCTTCAGCTTGGCTACTACCTTGGCCTCGGTGGCAATAGATGCATGGTCTGTGCCTGGCACCCAACAGGCATTGTAGCCCATCAGTCTGGCTCGCCGGATCAGTACATCCTGAATGGTGTTGTTGAGCATATGGCCCATGTGCAAAACACCGGTCACGTTGGGTGGCGGAATGACAATCGTATAGGGTTCTCTATCATCCGTATCGGCATGGAAATACCCACTGGATTCCCAGTGCTGATACCATTTTTCCTCTACCTGTGCGGGGTCATATTGTTTGCTGATGTCCATGGCTGTTCTTACAAGTGCGCAAAGTTAGGCAATACACGCTGCATACAAAGTCGGACATCAACAGGGATTATATATATGTCTGGTTGCGCAGTTGAGAGAAATTTGTGAGTTTCGGGTGGGCTTACAATAATGTAGCTTCGAGTCCTGTTTCTTATTCATACTTTTCATTCAATGACCTGGTTGACCCTACTCTTTGCCTACTTACTTTCCTTATCTGACGAGCCTGTAACCATTGAACACCGGTTCAAAGTATTGCACAGAGGCAATGAAATCGGGCATATCAAGGCAGTAGAAACCCGCATTGGCGATATGGTGCGGTTGCGGGTAATCAGTGATGTCAACTACCAGACTGCCCTGTATGATTATCAGCGGACTACTGATGTTACGGCCAGGTTTACAGGAAATCAGCTGTATGAGTCTTTGGCGGTGATCACAGAATCCGGGGATCTGGAGGCACGGTCCACTACCAAGCGGGCAGGTGTGGCTTATCAATGCTTCAAGCTGGGTGAGTCTTCCTTCGAAATCGCCGAGGAAATACCACTCAGCACCATTTGCCTTTACTATTGGGAGCCACGTGGCCATGGCAGAGCGTGGTCTGAGACGGATCTGACGTTTTGTGCTTTGCAGCCAACAGAAAACAATACCTACCGGTTGGTTTTGCCGGATGGGAAACACAATGAATACCGCTATGAGAATGGGCTGTTGGTAGAAGCCAACATTACACGGACGCTGTTCAACATCACCTTTGTGCGGGTACCTTGAACCGTACCCCTGCGTAGATCTCTCTTCCCCGGGTGGGGCCCCAGACAGAGGTGGGGTCGAACCACATGCCGAATGGATCCGTCCAGCCCTGTACAGGACGCAGCTGTCGGAAATCCAACAGGTTCTCAACGCCTACATACAATTCCCACTTATTGGTGGCATATTGAACCTGCCCACCTACTATCAGGTAGGAAGGCGTAATGCGATCCCGTTGCCATTCAGCCGGCAAGGCACTTCCATCAGGCAGAAACTGTCGGCCATACCAGTGGGCATTCATATCGAACTGCCAGGAGGTGGATTTCGGCTGCCAGGATAGGGCAGTCAACACCTTGTGCCGGTGGATGAAGGGCAGGTTTACTTTTACATCCTGCTGCCGCTGAAATACGTCCAGCCAGTTGTAGCTGATCCGCCATTGCAGTTGCTGAAACAAGGTCAATGATAAGTCAGCTTGAGCACCGATACTGCGGGCATTACCGTCAAAGTTGCGGATGATGGCAACAGTAGGGTCGGTGTTCAGATCCGGAAAAAACTGGTTGGTAAACAACACCTGATATACATCAGCACTGATGTACCCGGTTAGGTGATCGGTCTCCAGCTGATGCAGGATGTTGATACCCACATTCCAGGCCGACTCCGGCAGGAGGGTTTCTTCGAATACGATGTCCCGGTTGCCGGTGAGCAGGTAGTTGTGCTCAGGAAACAGGTTGACAGTGCGCCATCCGCTGCCCACTGAGGCACGAATCGTTGTTTTTTCTGACAGGTCAGCTTTTACCATCGTGCGGGGTGTAAATCGCTCGCCGAATGTATCGTGGTAGTCCAGCCGCACCCCCGTGATCCATGTAAGGCGGTCGTTCCACCACCGGAAGGTTTGTTCCAGAAAAGCGCCCGGGATTACTTCTGTGCGACGGTAGTTGCCGGCATAGGTCTTGTTCAGTGGGTTTTGGATGAAATGAATGTCTTCGGTCAGCTCGAAGGCCCTGAGGCTCACGCCTCCTACCAATTGATGGTTGCCGCCCCAATATCGCTCCACCTGCGTGTTCAGGTAACCATGCCACTGTGCACCGTTGTATTGGGTGTAGCCTACACGGTTGTCCTGTGTTATATGGTACACCGAACCCATCAGCTGCCACGCCAGATCATCGCTGAACCGGTAACCTACTTTACCCATAAAGGTGGCTTGCTGTTGTGATGTAAACTGTCGCCACAGGCTGTCGGCAGTATTTGCCGTAGCATCAGGGTGTCCGCCTTGGCGGCTTTCATGCAACAGACTGTAGGAGATGGTGCTATGCCAGCCCCACTCGTTGGCATCTCTATACTTCCACTGTTGGTACGCATATCCTCTTCGGATGCGTGTTACGTCCAGCAAATTGTCGTCGTCCCTGTCGATGAATCCAGCAGGAAGTACGCCATGCAGCAGGGAGACAAGGTTCCATTGCTTGCGCCGCCCGACAGGCTGGTTCAACAGCACGTTGGCCTGGCGCTCCCCGAAGGAGTTCATGTACAGGTTGATTAAAGCTCTTTCCTTACTGTCTGTGCTCTTTGGCACTACATTCACCTGGCCGGTAATGCTCTCAAAGCCTTGCAGCACTGAGGTGGTGCCCTTAGCCACATAAATGCTTCCTACCAGCGGTCCGGGAATGTTGCTGACGCCATAGGTAAACGAAAGCCCCTGTATCACGGGCAATCCATCCATCAACACCTGATTGTATACGCCACCCAGGCCAAGGATGCGTAGTTCCTGAGCATTGGTGAGTACATTGGTTGTTGATGGTTGCACGGTAGCGGTGGTATTGAAGCAGCCTGCCAGGTCGCAACAGGCGGCCTTACGCAGTTCACCGGAGGTAATCACCTCTACCTTGGCAGCTTCCGCTCTGTTTAGGTAGGTGTCGTTGGATCGTGAGGTGATCTCTATGGTGGGCAGTTGCATGTCTGCTTGTTGCAGGGTAACCTCCAACACGTCACCGGGTGCCACTTGCAGGGTGTCCATCAGATATCCTACAATTTGGATAATCAAAGGTTGACGCTCGGTGGAGTAGGGGTCGAGGGAAAAGGTGCCGTCTTCCGCTGTGAGCACACCCTGCTGTGTGTGCTGCCAATACACACCCACGAAAGATAAGGCATCACCATTCTCATTGGTAATACGACCTGTTATGCGCTGTGACCAGAGCAACGAGGAGCAGAAAAGACAAATGGCTAACAGCCAGCTTTTCATTTCTTCACTTTATAGGGGCGCTGATCAGGAAAATCGCACGCCGGACTGTCTTCTATGGCTTGATAGATGGTCTCGGGGTCAACAACCGAAGGATTGTATATAACCCGGATTTCTGATGATGGGCCTACGGGACCGTGATTCTCCGACAACCAAAGTCCATCTAGGTCTTTCAACTGACCATGAATGATGTTCAGGTCGTTGGCACAAGTGATGCCTTTGATTTTTACGACTATCTCAGTGCTGTCGGATGCCGTTTGGGCAGATGCCATCAGGCAAAAGAATAGAGCAAGTATGGTGAATGTGGCTTTCATGACCACAAAAGTAAGCAAGCTACTGTTATAGATTGATGGTAG
>CAYYHM010000101.1:6428-7968 GCA_964471795.1 uncultured Chitinophagales bacterium
TCTAACATCTAATATCTAACGTCCCATATCTCAATACACAACGCACAAGTCCAATCCCAATACCCAATTCCTGTCGAACTATCAGGCCGTTGATGCCTTGATGTTGGTCATTCTCTCCGGTTCACCAATCATACCCGTACGTTTCAGTTGGGAGACAATATAATCGTACCGTTCATCTACCGTCAGGTTGAATCGTTCACCGTTGAAGATGAGGTAGGATTGCCCATTGGCCATGGGATAGAAATACATTACCTGATTGAGGTTGATCATAACCGGATCACCATTGCTGCGGGTAAGTTCTACAAACATTTTGTGCGGGTTGTTGGGTAAATCAATACTATATCTGAATATGTGCAATAACTTTAGGTGAATGAATGGGTGTATATGAGGAATGGCATGCAGCATGGCCAGCCATTTTAGGCGGACCATTATATGAAATCAGTTGATGATCAGCGGGATGTGAAAGGTAAATAACAATCTCGAAGAAATCAACATTATTAGGTGGAAAAATAATTTCTTAACGATAACTTCATGAGATGGGTCGTCGAATGGTATGGTTGAGGGGATTATCTGTCGTCCTGATAGTCGTAGTGTCGCTACTGACATTCGTGTTTTTTTGGGGGCGGGAACCATTGGATGCCGACATGGAGAATACAACTATTGTTAGTTACCGGGCGCCTACCGCAATAGCTGATACAGTCACTTTGGTGACGTGGAATATCGGCTGGCTCAGTGGCATGACCAACAATCTGCCGGTGCCCCGGTCGGTGGAGATGTATGCCAACCATCTGCAACAGGCAAGGAACGTATTGTCGGAACTAACACCGGATATGCTGGTACTGCAGGAGGTAGACCTGCGGTCGGCGCGCAGTAAGCACTGGCAGCAGGTAGATTCGCTGGCGGTATTGCCGTGGGTAGCCACATCGGCGTCAGCAGTGAACTGGAACAAGCGGTTTGTTCCCTTTCCCTATTGGCCTTTGGGTGTACAGTTCGGAAGTTTGCTGAGTGGTCAGGCAGTACTCACCAAAGGACAAATCCTCCATCAGGTTCGCCACGTGCTGGAGCGACCGGATAACAGCTACCTGCGGGATGCTTTCTACATTGACAGGCTGGCACAGGTGGTGATGATGCCACTGGCATCGCTGGATACGCTGGCGCTTATCAATGTGCACCTGGAGTCGTGGGATATGCCTGTACGACAACGACAGGCGGCCTATGTGGCTGATTTGGCGGATAGTCTGCGTCTACATCATGTGGTAGTGGTTGCCGGCGACTTCAATGCCATGCCACCTGGCATGAGCAGTTTGTTTTCTCCGGACAGCAGTCTACAGTATTTCCTCGATAAGGGGTTTGTGCCGGCAGGGTGGCAAGCTCAGCAAGCAGGCGGATGGCCACTCACCTATTCCAGTGAACAGCCACGAGTGTCCATTGACCATGTATTCGTTGATACACAACAGATACAGCTACTCAGCAGCCGCCTGGTTACTGAAATGGGCACAGTAAGTGATCACTTGCCGGTATTGGTCAAGCTGAGGCTGAA
>CAYYHM010000102.1:0-7924 GCA_964471795.1 uncultured Chitinophagales bacterium
GATCCAGATACAGCAACGCATTGGCGCGGGTGCCGATTTCTTTTTCACAATTGGCAATGTTGGTAGCCAGGTCGGCACTGGGTGACACCTCGAACAACTTCTTTTCCATCTGTAGGAACAGCGTGTCGCAAGTGTTACAGCTGGCAAGCGCAGCACTTACCTGATTCCATACCTCGGGATTGTCCGGATCATTGCGGTACACGTTGCCATAGTACTCGCGCAGATTGTCGCAGTTCAGTATGCCGATGCCTTTCAGCTCCTCCACTACCGATTCAAAGGTAGCTTCGTACTTGTCGCCATATTGGCCGGACTTGTTGTGGTTCACAATGGCGGCCACTTTCTCGTACACCGCAAACATCTCCTCCTTGCTAACAGTGCCTTTACGGTATTCGAAAGCCATTAACTTCACGTATGGATACAGGATGAAGTACTCAGGACTCAGCTCACACTCATCCATAGCGGCCTGATAGGTGGCGCGGATGTTGTCATAGTCGCGCGGGCGGTATTTCATGAGGTCATACCCCTTGCGGCCCAGGTTGAAGCACGCCTTACCGTAGCACTCGATGCGCTTGTCGTACATGGCCAGCAGGGTATCAACCAGCGCCTCCTTCTTCAGGGAGTCGGTCTCATTGTCGATCAGGTACTTGTACATCACCATACCGTTGGCAATCACTGCCTCATGGTAGCCCGGTGCGTTGTGGTACACATATCTCCAGTGTGGCAACGCTGCCTCATAGTTCTTCTGCTTGTAGAACTCCGTGTAGATGGAGGCTTCGTCCAGCGTCTTGCTGCTGTCTGGGCCATATTTGGAGCAGGGATCCTGCTGCAGTGCGGGAGTAGATTCTGCGCCGTCAGTAGCTACCGCTTCCTGGGCGCGCAGGGATGCTGCCATGGTCATCAGCAACATCATCAGGGTTAGGAGTCTCGTCTTCATAGTGCGCGTATTAATAGAATTTCGACTTGAAAATCCAGTTATTATCATTCAGGTTGAAGCCCATGGTAAACCGAAAATAGTTTTCGGCAATGCCATTATCGGCTATCGACCCCAGTCTTCCTACCTGACAAGAAAGGTCTACACTGCTGTGCAACTTCTGCCTGGGACGGATGATTGGCATACCAATTCCAAAAGTTATGCCAAAGTCGTTGACCGGCTGTCCGCCCATAAAAACAGGCGATTGACCGTAGTAACCACCCACCCGGTAATGTGTTCGCTCCAGGAACGATCCTTCTGCCGAAGGGGTCACCTGTCCACCTGCCGATACCATCCAGCTGTTCTGCTGTGGCTGGCCCGACAGGAAGCCGGGAATGCCTTCCCATCCTTCATACCGGAAGTCGGCGCCAAGCATCCACAGGTTGCCTTGCGACAGCGTGAATCCTGCCTGCCACATCAAGGGCATCTCCAGTGTGTTGACAGCATTTTCTACCAGCGTGTCTGCTTCTATCAGCCCATACTGGTTCTGACTGTTGAATACCACACGCTCAATGATGCTGTCGGTGTTGGCCGATACATTGGCGGGTAGTGAAACGGATCCTCCCAGAATGAGTTGCAGCTTGTCATTGAGGTTAGCCTGATATTGCAGACCGGCATCGAGCACCATGCCGCCTACCGTATTGCGGATGACTTTTCGGCTACCAAAACTGCTGGGCAGGTCCGAAAAATAGGCCAGGCTCGAAGTGGTAAGGGTGCCGAACAGGAAGCGGGCATTCAAGCCCACCGACAACTGTTTCCAGGTGCCGGCAGCACCTACATAAAACTGTCTAATACCGCCATCACCTTCATATCGTTGTGTGAGCGACAGGGTATCGAAGGCACTGCTTTGTGCGATGTCGTAAGACAAAGTGGTAAATGGCATGAGTCCCACGCTAATGCCGCCGAACTTGGGCACCGGAAAGGCCATGGCCAGATAGGATAGCCCACCGTCACCTGCCGGTGTGCTGCCGTTGATATCGGCAGTAGTGGTGCTGTATCCGTCCACCGCCGTGGCAAAAATGGTGGACTTGTAGATGTAGGTTAGCGTATCTGTCCATACCGAGTCGCGGTAGAAGCGCTTTTCCCTTCTGCCGGTGGTCGGGTTGGTGTACATGCTGTCTTTCCTGATGATGTTCAGGTATGGCGTGAATTCTTCTACATAAAAGCCGCCATATGAGGCAGGATTCACCGGATTGATGAAGTTGTAGGAGCGAACGCCGGAAGAGATCATGCCCATGCCACGCTGTGCGCTGAACGGCAGTATTGCCTGCTCGCCCAAGCCAAGACGTGAGTACGGTGAATTTACCTGTGCTGCAAGATCGGAGTAGCCAATGGTGATACTCGTACAGATCAAAAACAGGCTACGAAGCCAAATCGACATTATATTCCAGGATTTTGTTGAGTCCGATCAGTATCAGATTAGGATGCGCAAATATCCGACATTTCACAAGAGATTCAAAAACAGGCGCATCTCCACCTGTTAAGATTACATGAATACGACCATAAGTATCCTCATATTGTGCCACAAATCCTTCTATTTCATGAACGATACCCCACTGCACGCCACTTTGCAAGGATGTTTCGGTTGTTGTGCCCAGTAGGGGCGGTGCCGCAACCGGTTGCGCCAAGGGCAACTTGCCGGTAAACTGGTGTAATGCCTTGAATCGCATGTGCAGCCCCGGCAGGATCTGTCCGCCAAGATAGTCACCGGCAGCAGTGATCAAGTCGTAGGTGATGGACGTGCCCAGATCAATCACCAGGCAATGGGCGTCGGGGTACAGGTGAAATGCGCCAGTCACCCCTGCCAGCCGGTCTTTGCCCAGGGTCTGAGGGGTTGCATACCGCACTGCCACAGGCACCGGCAACGTGTGGGTAAGTTCGTAAGCGTGATAGCGCTGCTTCAGGAAGTCGGTGAGTGGGCTTCCCTGACTGCGGACGTCCGAAAAAATAGCATGGTGCACAGGGATGTCGCCGATCCATTGCTGCAGCTTATCGGGCCCCAGTGACGGGAAACTTGCCTGTCGCAGGATGGTGCCATCCTGCATCAGGGCGACCTTCACCTTGGAGTTGCCGATATCCGTGATGAGGTGTGCCACCCTTAGTGCCGCTTCTTGCCTGTGTTGCGCCAACCGGCTTCATTGCGCCATTCCGTGTAAAACACCACGATGTCAGCCTCGCTGCGCCATTCGGTGAAATAAACGGAATAGTCGGCCTCATTGCGCCATTCCGACAGAAACCATACCCCTTCCTGACTGCTTTCGCTGCGCCACTCGGTCTTGAAAACCACCAGATCCGCCTCGCTTTCCCAGTCGGTCACATACACCACATAGTCGGCCTCATTACGCCACTCAGTTTCAAAAACTACCTGTGCCGATAGCAACATCGGGAGAACAATCATCAGCAAAACGGGTACAACTAATTTCATGGTATGGTCAGTTTGTTGGGTTTTCTGCAGCCAGGTCATTGCGGAGGGTCTCTTTCCACCGTGATGCCGGTTGCCGGAAATTGATCATCAGCCGCTCCACCGGCTTGCCTTTCAGCAAATGTTGTTCCACAATCTCCGCTACATCAGCGGGCTGTACAGCGCCGTACCATACTCCTTCCGGATAGACTACCATTGCAGGCCCGTAGGCACAAACGTCCAGACACCCGGCTTTATTGGCGCGCACCTTCCCCTTCAGGTCATGCTTGTCGATGGCTTCCTTGAAGGCAGCAGCCAATTGATTGCCATGGTCGAATCCGCAGCTGGCGCGACCGTCGGTGCGCTCATTGTTGCAGATGAACAGGTGGATGTCGTACTTCTTGTTGGACATATCAGATGATTGCAGCGCAAATTTCCATGTTTTCAGTGGAAACAGCCATGATTGACTAACTTGTAGGAAAAATATACACCATGGAACAGTATCGGCAACCTATGCTGCCTGCGGGCTCACTCTCACACAAGCAAATCTTCATCACCGGCGGAGGTACCGGTCTGGGTAAGTCCATGGCGGCCTATTGCAGCTCACTGGGTGCGGGTGTAGCCATCATGGGCAGACGCGAGGACAAGCTGCAGGAAGCAGTAGAGGAGATCATGGCGGCTACCGGCAACAAGGTGGTGGCCACAGCCGGCGATGTGCGTGACTATGGCGCGGTAGAAGCGGCTTTGCAGGAAGCACGCGAAGCATTGGGAGGGCTCAATGTGCTGGTCAATAATGCCGCCGGTAATTTCATCAGCCCCACCGAGCGGCTGTCGCATCGCGCCTTCGATGCGGTGGTAGACATTGTGCTGAAGGGCACCTACAACTGCACGCTGGCTGCCGGCAAGCACTGGATCGATCAACAGGTAGCCGGTACGGTGCTCAATATCGTTACTACCTATGCCTGGACAGGCTCTCCCTACGTGGTGCCGTCGGCCTGCGGCAAGGCCGGTGTGCTGGCACTTACCCGCTCGCTGGCCGTAGAGTGGGCGCCCTACGGCATGCGGTTCAATGCCATTGCTCCCGGGCCGTTTCCTACCAAAGGCGCTTGGTCGCGCTTATTTCCGGAGGCGCTGGAGCAGCTCCTCGATCCGGTTGGAGAGATTCCACTGCGCCGCTTCGGCGACCATCAGGAGCTGGCCAACCTGGCAGCCTACCTCATCTCCGACTTCTCGGCATACATCAACGGCGAAGTCATTACCATCGACGGCGGCGAATGGCTACAGGATGCAGGGCAGTTCAGCAATATGCGCAAGATGCCACGTGAGATGTGGGACGTCGTGGAGCGACAGGTGAGAGGCCGCAAGAGCGAGTGATGGTTAAGGAGCGGTAAGCTCTTCCAGCACGGTAAGGAGTGTGTCGATGGTATCGCGGTGTGTGCGGAAAGACAGCACTGCCAGATGCAGCCAGAAAACGCCTGCCACGGTGGTAGATGACACGAATACCCGCCCATCGCGGTGGATGGATTTCACCAGACGAGCATTGTAGGCATTGGCATCTTCGGCAGTGTCGGTATATCGGAATAACACCACCGACAGATCCGGCTCATGGGCGATCTCGAAGCCAGGCAGTTGCTGTATCCGATCGGTAAAATACAGCGCCAGCAAGCGCTTTTCCTCCAGGGCGACGGCAATCTTGTCTGTGCCGAACAGCTGCAAGGGCAGCCACATGCGCAGCCCGCGGAAGTGCTTGGTAAGTTCCGGCGATAGGTCGGCAGGGGAGAAGGGCGCGCCCTCCAGCAATGTATCCTGCAGGTAACTCGCCTGATAGTAATGGCTGTTGTACAATGCAGCACCGTCACGTACCAGCACCGCACCGGTGCCATAGGGCAGAAACAACCCCTTGTGCGGGTCAACCACCAGGCTGTCGGCCTGTTCGATGCCCTGCAACGCCTCCCGGCCGAAGTCGGTGAGGATGAAGAACCCGCCATACGCAGCATCGATGTGATACCACATGCCTTCAGCACGCGCCACAGAGGCAGCTTCTGCCAGCGGATCGATAGCGCCCGTGTCGGTAGTGCCGGCAGAGGCGACCAGTAGCATAGGGGTAAGGCCTTGGTGCTTGTCGGCAGCTATGAGGGAGCGCAACGCCTCCATGTCCATCCTCGATCGGTTGTCCATAGGTACGATGCGGCGCTCAGCATGGTGCAAACCTGCAATCCGCAAGGCTTTGTCGATGCAGTGATGCACCTGCCGCGTGGTGTAGATCACCTGCTGACGCACATTTTCCGGCGTGATTTGCCTGCTCTCCCGTGCAGCTACGATGGCGGTCAGGTTGGCAATGGAACCACCACTGGCCAGGTTTCCCAGCGTGCCCGCCGGCATGCCGAACAGCTGCCGCATCCAGTCGATGAGGTGGTTTTCTAGCTGTACGGCCCCCGGACTGCCGAAGTAGAGACCTGCATACCTATTGAAGATGGCCGACAGGTAATCGCCCATGGCACTGGGGAACAAGCCGCCCCCGGGAATGTAGCCCAAATGCCCGCCCGAAGCGGGGTTCAGCCCCGGTCTGTCCACCCGCTCACCCAACACCTGCAACAGATCCGTCAATGGCCGTCCCTGTGAAGGTATCGGCCAATCGCTGAACTGTGCCCTGTCAAAGGCGCCATCCACAAAGGCAGGCAACTCGTGGATATGGTCGAGAAATGCCTCGCTGTAGGCATGCAGCGACTCCATCCATTGCCCCCGCTGCGGTGCGTCGGGCTCCAATTGCCGGCTTATGGGCTCCAACACCGACAATTTGGTGATGATTTGATGCAGATCGGCCATGAGGTTGCGTAACTTTATGACAAAGGTAGGCGATGAATCCGTTCAGTGAGTTGCTGGTGGTAGAATTGGCCAACGTGTTGGCAGGACCACGGGTAGGCCAGATGATGGCAGAGCTCGGTGCGCGGGTCATCAAGGTGGAGCCTCCCGGCGGTGATGTTACCCGCACCTGGATGGTGAGTGGTGAGCATCCCGACAGTGCCGGTGTAAGTGCTTATTTCTCAGCAGTCAATCAAGGGAAAGAGTCTGTTTGCCTGAATCTGAAGACACCGGAAGGCAGGGCCATCCTGCGTAAGTTGCTGGTGCGTGCCGATGTGGTCATCACCAGCTACAAGCCGGGCGATGCGGAAGCGTTGGGGGTAGACTATCCCACGCTGCAAGTCCTCAACAATCGTCTCATTTACATAGCCATCACCGGGTATGGAAGCGGTACAGACCGGGCGGGATACGATGCCGTCATACAGGCAGAAAGCGGCTTCATGCACATGAATGGCGCTGCTGACGGACCTCCTACCAAGCTGCCCGTGGCCCTGATGGATGTGCTGGCTTCTCATCAGGCGCGTGAAGGGCTGCTGGCAGCCCTGTGGAAACGGGAACGCTACTGGAAGGGGTCGTATGTGGAGGTGTCACTCATCGATAGCGCCCTAGCAGGCCTGGTGAATCAGGCCACCAATTGGCTGGTAGCGCACCACGACCCGGAGCGGATCGGCTCCGATCATCCTAACATCGTACCGTACGGTACGGTACTGTACGACTGCCATCAGCAACCACTGGTGTTGGCAATCGGCACCGACAGACAGTTTGCTGCGTTATGTGCCGTACTGAAACTGCCTCATCTGGTTGATGATGAGCGATTTGCGACCAACGCATCTCGTGTAACCCACCGGGAAGAACTGATGCCGATACTGCAAGCTGCCATCGGCGACATGGACAGGGCGGCATTATTGCACGAACTTCAGCAACAGTATGTGCCTGCCGGTGCCATCCATACGGTTCGCGAAGCACTACAAGCATTTCCTGATATGCTTATCGGTTCAACTAAGACCGGTTTGGCTTCAATCGCCTGGAATGCACGGAACGATATTGCATCACCACCCACCTGTGGTGCCCATACCCTACAGGTACTGCAACAGCTGGGATACAGTAATGAGGAGGCAGAGGTGCTTCGGGAACAGTCCGTGATCAACGTGGCAGCACATCAATGACCGTCTGACCGATGAAATACACGTAGAAGATCAGCAGCATAAAGCCCTCCCAACGAGAGATCAGTTTGTTTTGCGCCACAAAGAAATACAAGAGTGAAATGCCCACCATGAGTGGTAGCGAGAAGGCCAAAACACTATCAGGTACTACCAGCTGTCCAAACAAGCGCGGCACACCCATCACGGCAAAACTGTTGAAGATGTTGGATCCCAGGATGTTGCCGACCGCCATGTCCGGGTTACCCTTGCGTGCCGCCATCACGCTCACTACCAGTTCCGGCAGCGATGTGCCCAGCGATACCGCCGTAAGGGCAATCACTTCCTCTCCAATCTGCAGCAATGCCGATAGTTGTATGATGGAATGCACTGTATAGTCAGCGGAGAAGTAGATGAACACACCACTCACAATCAGTATGAGCCATGGCATATAGCGATACCGTGGTGTCTGTGATTCAGGGACTTCTACCTCCAGGGCAGTGTCGGGAGAAGCTTTCTGCGTAGTAAGTGCATATACCAGATACACAGCCA
>CAYYHM010000103.1:0-7905 GCA_964471795.1 uncultured Chitinophagales bacterium
TATACGCATATCGCTGTACGCTATACGACAAAAACCCATCGCAATACGCACATCGCTGTACGCACATCGCAATACGCACATCGCACATCGCAATACGCAATACGAAAACCCCTACCTCACCATCCTTCTCCACCACCGCTTCGGCTTGGCTTCGTCGCCGTAGTAGCCATACTTGGCGCCATAGCCATAGCCGTAACCATAGCCATACCCATATCCATAGCCATAGCGGCTGTAACCCATCCCCTTGCGGTCAGTACCGTTGAACACGAGGCCGATCCGCGGCAAGATGCCGCTCTGCTGGTATTCATTGATGAGGTTGATACTGTCTTTCAGCGTATAGTGCTGGCGGATCACATACACCACCGCATCTACATGCTTCGCTATCAGGGCCGCATCTGCCACCAGTCCTACCGGGGCGGTATCTATCAGGATCACATCGTACTCCTTGCGCATGTCTTCCACCAACTGCACGAAGCGATTGCTCTCCAGCAACTCGGCCGGGTTGGGTACCTTTTCACCGGCAGCCATCATGTCCATGTTGGGGTAGACGTCCTTCACCAGGATGTCGTCCAGTGTGGCGCTGCCGATGAGGTAGTTGCCCAGCCACTTGCGGGGCTTTACCTTGAAGTCCTTCCCCAGCTTGGGCTTCCGCAAGTCAGCCCCAATGAGGAGCGTCTTCTTGCCCGCAACGGCATGTATGATACCCAGGTTCTCTGTGGTGAAGGTCTTACCCTCGCTCGGGTGGTAGGAGGTCATCAGCACCACGGCGCCGCCTTCGGTGGTGCGGGTAGCCAGGATGTATTGCAGCTCCGTGCGGATCTTCCGGAAGGCCTCTGCCAGCCCCGACGTGGGCTTCTCGAAGTTGATGAACTTGTCAGCCTGCCGCCAGATAGGCACCGGCCCGAGGAAGGGCAAGTTATCCCGCTTCTTCACCTGATCCAGCGTGCGTACCTTGTTGTCGAAGAAGTCGTGCAGGAACAGGCCGCCTACCGGCAAGGCCAGCCCCAGCAGCAGCGCCACCAGGTAGTTGCGGCTCGTGTTGGGCGCCACCGGCCCCTGACCATAGTCACGGGCAATGTCGAGGAGGCGGTTGTCCGGCGTGTTGGCCGCCAGCTGAATGCGCGCCTCGGCACGGCGTTCCAACATGAGGTTTACAAGGCGGTCGTTCAGGTCGTACTCGCGCTTCAGGTTGATGAGCTGCTGCTCGCTGTAAGGGATGCCCGACAGCTCCTTCTCCAGCTCACCCTGCCGCTTCTCCAGCTGCTGCCGCGTGATGGTGTTGGCGTCGAAGGCGGAGGACAGGTTCTGCTTCAGCGAGTTGATGAGGATCTGCTCCTGCCGCGCCAGCTGCTGCACTGCCGGGTTGTCGGTGGTCATGCCCGCACCGATGGTGAGCTTCTCCCGAGCCAGATCACGCAGTTCCCCTACCAGATCGGCCAGGATGCCGTCGTCTATGCCGGCAATGGCCGGACTCACCAGCGACGAGAAGTCTGTCGCCTTGTCCAGCTGCTCCTTCAGGTACTCCAGGTAGCGCTGCTGCAGGTTCAGGGCAGCCCGCTCCTCATCCAGCATCTTGTAGCGCGCCAGCAATGCCCCCCCTTCGGCCCCCAGGTCGATGGCCAGGTTGGAGGATCGGAAGTTTTGGAAGTTGGCCTCGGTAACCCGCAGACTGTCGCGGAAGGATATCATCTCATTGTCGATGAAGGCGATGGTGTTCACCAGCTCCTCGTTCTTATTGGCCAGTCCGTTGGCGATGTACTGCTCCGCATGGCGATTCAGGAAGTCGGCGATCTTGCCCTTGTGGGGCCCCTTCAGTGTCATCACCAGGATGTTGGTGTTGTCTTTGCTCTGTGTCTCCACCTCCAGCGCATTCAGGTACTCCAGCACCAGCGAGCGGTAGTCGCGGAACACGAAGGAGAAGTCGCTGCCCGCAGATGGCATCTTGCCCAGCTCCCGGGGTACGATGCGGAACCGAAATCCATCACCCACCAGCCACTCGCCCATCTCCAGGGTTACCGACAACGGCTCACCAGGCACGGTAGTACGGCTATCTGTACCATAGTGGTAGGCGCTGCCTGCGGTGGTCTCTGCCGTCACTTCTGCACGGCCATCTTCACTAAAGGTAACGAAGAAGCGCTGCCCCACCAGCTGAGGGTGCGCCGTATCCCATTCTATCACAAAGGGGCTGCCTGTATACAACTCCATGGTTCTTACCCGCCCGTGGGCGAAATAACTCACCTCGAGGTCCAGTGAGCGGATGGTCTGCTCCACCAGTGTCCAGCTCTTCAGGATGGCGATCTCGCGGCCCGACTCGTCCTTGCGCATCATCGGTCCTGCCAGCTCGAACAACATATCGCCGGTACTGCGTGTGTCTTTCAGCAGCAGGGTGTTGGACAGCTCGAAGGTGGGAGCAGTGCGGTAGTTGATGAAGTAGGCGGCAGTGATGGCGGCAGTGATGGCCAGCACCACAATCGGCCAGATGCCGAGGATGCGGAACAAGATCGCCCGGATGTCCGTCTGATCCTCCTCCTGTTCCAGGTAGGGCGGCATCACGTATGGGGCTGCCTGTGGGGGTGTCTGCTGTGGGTTCATCAGTTGTTGCGGGAGAGTAGGTCAATCATGAATACGATGAGTACGAGGGTAGAGCTCAGGGTAGACACCACGGTGAGGTACGTGCTGGTGCCACTGCGTGTGATGCCGTACTGTGTCTCTTTCAGCGGCTCTACATAGATGATGTCCTTATTTTGCACGTAATAGTAGGGCGACTCCAGGATGCTGCGGTCGGTAAGGTCTACCGTTACGATATCCGTGGTAGGTCCGTCGGTACGCAGGATGCGCACCTGCTGCCGGTTGGCGGTGAGGTTGAGGTCACCGGCACGACCGAGGGCTTCAAAGAGGTTGATCTTGTTGTCCAACTCCACATAGTCGCCGGGGGCACGCACGTCGCCGAGGATGGTAAACTGTATGCCGCCGAGTTTTACCTGTATGGTGATGTCCTCGAAGTAGCTACTCAGCGCTTCCTCGATTTCGGCCTCCAGCTCCACCGTGCTCTTGCCGACGGCCTTGATCTCTCCCATCAGTGGCAGCTTCACCATACCGGAATCGGTCACGCTGAAGCCGGTGAGGTAGAACAGTCCCCCACCCTGCATCACGCCGATGTTGCCACCCGGACCGAAACCACCCTGAAAGAGGTTCATGAGAAGTGCCTGGCTCTCGGGATACAGTGAGGAGGCCCGGATGAACAGCATGTCCTGTGGCTTGATGAGGTAGCGCTCTTCGAAGTGTGTGTTGGTGATGCGGGTGTCTTCAGCACCCTGCAGGTACACGGCCTTCTTGTTGGAGATACAACCGGGCAAACCCAGTAAAATGAGGGCAGTAATGATGAACGCAGGGAAATACAAATGTTTCACGATAGATGAATTATCGGTATGGTGTTTACTGTTGATACGACTACACTTTTTCCCCTGGCTTGTCCGGTGTACAGACGAGAGCCAAAAATAGGGTATTGAATTGGTTTTGAGGAATGAATGCAGGAGAAAGTGGAACGGGGCTGACCATTGACCACCACCGGCTGACCGTGGGTGCTGCGCCAGGAAGCAGAATCTTACTACTGTATGACGAGCTATCTTGGGGACATTCCCCCTCCCCGAGGGGGTGCAGGGGGAGGTTTTTCTGGTATTGCTATCATTCATGAACACACCGCCAATCGTCAGAACAAGGATTTACCTGATTAAAGGATTACCATGATTTTCTGTAATTCCGCTTCTATTGGCAAATGCTTCCTGGGAACTTTTCCCCTCTTGATGCTGACGATGCTACGCATGTACTGACGCTGCTACGCTAACGCTTTCGCAGGTCTGCACAGGTCTGCATCCTTCGAAGAGGGGGCTAGGGGGAGGTTTTTTTATATTCCTCGACCAACCTTCACACCCACCAACACATGAACCGTGCGCAACCACAACACGGGGATTTACGGTGGAAACCGTAGAGACGCAAAATCTTGCGTCTCTACAACCGTATTCGCAATCATCATCAACAACACCACCAATCCCGATACGAAGTGACCATCCATAGGGTTGTACCTCCAAAAGAAAGGAGAACCCACTCAGCATACCGCAACCCCAGACCTGACAGGTTTCGAAAACCTGTCAGGTCTTCACCAGAAACACCCTCATACAATTGCTTTGAAGCTCACTGCAATACCCACACCCTCAGCACATACCTGCATAAAAACAAGACAGGTTTATGGCATTGCCTCCTCATCCCCATGCGGCTTATAAACCTCCAAGGTGCAAAAAGACCTTGGAGGTTGTACGTAGCATATTCTGTACTATGAAAGCGAGAGCGCGGAGGCGCCCATCAACGGGTAAGCAAATCAGATCAGAGAACTGCCGTTAACCGGCTACTGGCAGGCAAATGGTCAATGCTAGGACCACAGTGTCTCAATACCCTACATCGCTATCAATAATAGCAGATATCTAAACAAAAATTCCATTTTCAATAGAAGCCTTGTAGTCAGCAGAACAATTCCATTGCCTCACTCAGAATGACGACCCGAGAGTGACCGCACCAATCGTCTGAACTAGGATTTACCCGAAAAAAAGATTACCAAGACTGTATGTGATCCTGCTGCTTTTGCCATATGCGCCTTGGGGACGTTTCCCCTCTTGATGCTGACGATGCTGCGCATGTCACCATCCTTCGGAGAAGGGGCTAGGGGTGTGTTTATGCTTGTTACTGCAATGTTTCATGAACACACCCCCTGCCTGTGCTGACCTGTGCAGACCGCAGCGTCAGTACCGCAGCGTCAGTACCACCAATAGAAAGACCTTTGAAAGCAGAAGAACTTTACAATTGGCGGCCTCCCCTCTCGATACTGACGAAGCTTCGCTTGTACTGACGCTGCTACGCTAACGCTTTCGCAGGTCTGCACAGGTCTGCATCCTTCGGAAAGGGGAATTTTATCTCGTTTCATAGACTACCGCTAACAACTACCATCCTACCCCTACAGGTAAATGCTTCCCTGGAAACCCCTTACAATCCGCTGCACATTGTACGAATTACATACAATTTAGTAATGCCACTCCTAATTTGTACATGTATGCTATGATCTACCGCGATATCACGCCAGTAATCCGACAACTGGCCACACAAATGCCCATTATCAGCATCAGGGGAATTTGATCTCGCACCGAAGAATGTCGCTAAGAAGCACAATCCTTCCACAGTTTGGGAATCTCACTTTGGGACATTCCCCCTCTCTACTGACGATGCTACGCATGTCTGCATCCTTCGGAGAGGGGGGCTAGGGGGAGGTTCAGTATTTCCTTATTTCTTCCATCATCCTAAGGAACGGATACCCCCTTCTTTCCGTCATCCTAAGTAACAGACACCCCCTTCACCTGCTGTACCAAATCCGTAAAGTACCGCACCGACCAGATATCCAGCACAGACGTATCTGTCAGGAATCGGCGTACATCGGCCTTGGCCTGCTCAATATCTACCTCTGCCACCCTTTGTGTCAACATATCCATCAGTATACTCCTAGTTATAGGCTCCTTCCCGGACCAGTCACCACTGTGCACAGCCCTGCTGGTGAAATGTGTCAGATTAACCGAAATGCCACGCCGGATATACCATTCCAGATCAAACCAATCGCGCCCCTTCACCCTGTTCTTCCACCGACGAAACAATACTGCATGTAGCTTACCCGCCATCAGGTCTTCCGGCCGCATGCACTTGATGTAGCAACTGAATGGTTTCAACAGCAGTCGCTCTTCGGTATCGAAATCCAGCGGAGGATTGACATCTACCTCCAGCTTGATCTTGACAGAAATGGTCTCCTTGCTGCCGGGCCTACCATCCGCATGCAACAATAACTCCTGTACCCGCGAGGTGGTATGGATGAAGGCTGCATCTATATGATTGACCACCGTTTTTTGCTTCGCCCGTGCTTCTACAGTAATCCCCAATGACCGGCATTCGTCCTCCAGTGCCTGCACATATCGACTCAGGGAAAAGTCAGTGTCGGGTCGCAACAAGGAAAAGTCCAGATCCTCAGAATACCTTGGCAACCCATAAAAAATACGGAGGGCTGTACCTCCATAAAAGGCAGCATGGTCGAAGAATCCTGCCCGGTACAGACCGGCTAGAGCCACCTGCTGCATCACCTGTCGCATGGCTGCCTTCACTTCATCGCGGTTAACCGGTGCAAAGTCGTCTTGTATCCACTCACGCAACATAGGCTCTTATGGTTTGTATCAAGTGATGTACAGTGGATGCTTTGGGTGCCGATATAGCCCATGACGCCATGTCATCCAGTCGCAATGTGGCCAACCAATGCTCATCCAGCCGCATATCCTGCAGCCAGTGCGAGGCATCCTTTTTGCTACGGAATAGCAACCCACGGGTACACACCACCATGTCCAACAGGGCCTTTTCCGGTGTAGCCATCAGGCCGCCCTCCTTTGGTCCCAGCTGCACCATCTGTATGCCCAGTGAATAATAGGGCACAGACAGGTGGGTGTAGCTGAATCGCCCGAGGGCATTGGTCAACGATTTGCTCCTGCGGGTAGTAACGGCACTTACTTCAGCCACATGCTCCGGAATGGCCTCATACCAGGATAGCGCATATTCCAGTGAGACATAAGAAGGTCCATACAACACATTGGACACCAGCACGGGAGATGGCCTGCTGCCACAAATGGCATCACTGATGGCGTAAATTCCTTTCCCCAGCGGAACCAGATATCCTTTCTTCATCCAGGCCTGAATGGTATCGTTGGGCCGGCGATATGCCTGCAGCAGCGATATCAGATTTTGATGCGTGACAGGCACCGGACAAAAGGAACGCAACAATGCAGTCGGCAGCATCATTTGCACAATTTTGACACAATAAACGATTTTTTATCGGTTTTTGCTGCATTTTTTTACATTTTTCTGTAGATAAACCGCTTTGGATGCGGTAGGATGGACTGGCGGTAGGAAGTAGCATCCTACTACTGTATGGCAATCTCTCTAGGGGACGTTTCCCCTCTTGAGAGGGGTTAGGGGTGTGTTTTTGATTTTTTGCACCATCATTCATGAACACACCCCCTCCGCCAATACAATAACCTACTTAAAGTCAAAATCCTGCAATTGGCGGCCACCCCTCTCTAGAGGGGAAGTTGATCACGCACCCAAGAACCCTACTTGGTAGCCGAATCTTACTGCAATAGATTAATGCTTCCTGGGGACATTCCCCTTGAAAATGCTGATATGCGTAGCATCGGCAGCACACTGGAGGGGGCTAGGGGGAGGATTTTCATTTATCACATGACCTACCTAACTCCAAGATAACCGTGGATGACCGGAACATGAGGAATTACGGTGGAAACCGTAGAGACGCAAAATCTTGCGTCTCTACAATCACAACCGCAATCATCTTCAGCATCAGCAACACCACCAATCCCGTTACTAAATGACCATCCATAGGGTTGTACCTCCAAAATAGTGGGGTACCCACTCAGCATACCACAAACCCAGACCTGACAGGTTTCGAAAACCTGTCAGGTCTTCACCAATTACAACCTTATACAATCGCTTCGAAGCACATTGCAATACCCACCTCCCTCAGCACATACCTGCATAAAAACAAGGCAGGTTTAGGACACCGTTTCCTCATCCTCACTGTGACGCAAAATAAAAAACCTCCAAGGTGCGGAAAGACCTTGGAGGTTGTACGTAGCATAATTTTCACTACTAAGAAAAAGGGAACGCAGGAACACCCATCAACGGGTTAGCCAGCGGGCCCAAAGCATCCCTACCGCCTCATGCAGCCTGGCGTGTGACTGCTGCCTGACTAATACCTGCCTCATTATCCGAACCGGAAACTACCAGCATAGTCGCAGGACAGGCCGTAATAAT
>CAYYHM010000104.1:0-3386 GCA_964471795.1 uncultured Chitinophagales bacterium
GAGTCCACATTCCGGCATCCATTGTCATCGGTTACCAACACTGTGTACCACGTAACTGTATCAGGACGTACATCGATGGTCTGATCAGTAGAGTCGGATGTTCCCTCGATGGTTGCTGTTGGTTGCCACAGGAACTGGTTTACGTCAGGTCCTACCAAAGCTGAAATGGTAGCCAACTCACCCTTGTATATGGCTGTATCCTGAACAGCCTGCACGGCGGGCCAAGGCAGAAAATCAATGGAAACAGTAGCCTGATCTGCCGAGCAGTCGTCACTTACCGTTACGGTGAATACTGCGGGTGACTGTGGCTGTACCTGCACCACCGCAGAATCTGAACGGCCGATGATGAGTGATGTCGGCTCCCAGCTGTAATACAAGCCACCGGATGCTGTCAACAGTGCTACGTCCAGACTGCAGATGCTGGTGTCTGGTGTGACAAGCGCTGTTACTGCAGGTACGATATCCAGAACCCGCTCCATGGTATCTATACAGCCGGCATCGGTGGTGGTAATCAGCAGAACCGTGTATGTACCGGGCAGATTGTATATATGTTGCGGGTTTTGCTGACCGGATGTGCCACCATCACCAAACTGCCACGTCCAGTCAACAATAGTACCAGTAACCAGCGTGCTCAGATCAATGAACTGAACCGGCTCGCCTAGACAACCCAACGTATCGAAACTGAAATCTGAATCTGCAATCGGTCTGGGTGTGATGGCCTGCGTTATGGTATCGGTACAGCCGGAATCATTGCCTACGATGAGTGTAACGTCATATGTTCCGTTGGCCAGGTACACTTTAATAGGATCGCTATCCACTGATACACTGCCATCACCGAAGTCCCAGTTCCACGAATTAATCGACCCCAGTGAGGTGCTCAGGTCGGTAAAAAACGTCGTATCGTTCACGCAGTCGTCAGACGTGGAAAATGCAGCCGTAGGCTTGGGCTTTACGGTAACGGTTACTGTGGCTGAATCAGCAAAACAGGAGTCGCTCACCACCACCGTGTAGGTTACAGTAGCCGGTGGCGATGCCAGCGGCGTAGCACTGGTGGGATCGTTGAGGCCTACCGGAGGAAACCAACGATAAAACAAACCACCGGCAGCAGATAGCTGCGCTGAGTCATCCGGACAGATGATCTGATCCGGCCCTACCGATGCCAATGGCTCCGGCGTAATGGTTACGATCTTGCTGACAGAATCCGTACAGCCTAGACTGTTGGTAACCCTTAGCGTTACTGTGTACGTGCCCGGGATGGAATAGATCTTTTGTGCCACAGGTACATTGCCTGCCCCGGTGCCGTCTCCGAAACTCCAGTTCCTGAACACGATGGATCCGGAATCTGTAGTGCTGATATCCGTAAAGACGGTCGGAAGGTTCAGGCACGGTGTGGTGTCTATGCGGAAGTTTACGTCCGGCAATGGAAATGGCTTTACCTGTTTGGTGATGGTATTCACACAACCGGTGTCGTTGGTTACCTGCAAGGTCACCGTAAAGGGACCGTCACTATTGTAAATCTTTAGCGGATTTTGCTGAGAGGATGTTGAGCCATCGCCAAACGTCCAGTTCCACCCTACCATATTCAGCCCAAACGAATCCGTTGAAGTATCTGTAAACCGCAGCGTATCACCCACGCAGGCCAGGTCTACCGTAAAGTCCGGTGTCGGAGCGGGCAATAACAGCACGGTTACAAAAGCCGTGTCGGTGTAGCAGCTATCGCTTACCACTACTGTGTACACCGTGTTGGCTTGTGGACGTGCCACCGGGTTGGCAATGTTGCGGTTGTTGAGTCCGGTTGCTGGCGACCAGCGGTAAGTAGTGCCTCCCGAGGCGGATAATTGGGCAGGCCTGCCGGCGCATACCGAGGTATCGCCATCAGCCACAGCGATAAGCGGAGTGGGTATGTTGATGGTTTTAGTAATGGTATCCTTACACCCATTGTTGGACGTTACCACCAATTGGGCGGTGTAGGTTCCCGGAGTGCTATACAACTTTGTTGCCACTCTACCGGTATCCGCTGTGCCATCGCCAAACTCCCACGACCAGCCGGTGATGCTGCCACTCGGCACCGTACTGGTGCTGGTAAACGTAATCGGTTGATTGCTGCACTGGGTAGAGGTGGTAAAAGACGCTGTAGGCACGGTGTAGAATGTAACCGTACGTTGTCTGGTTACCACACAGCTATCGGAGGTAACGATTCGCAACCGAACGTTATATGGTCCTGTACCGGCATACGTCTTCAGCGGATTCTGTAGCTGTGACGTAGATCCATCGCCAAACGTCCATTCCCAGCGCACAATAGGCCCGATGAAGGTTTCAGAGCTATCCCAGAACTGTACAGGGCTACCCGGACAGGCACGGACATAGTCGAAATCGGCCGTTACCGCCTGCTTGATGTTCAACACCTGTGTGGAGGTGTCGGTGCAACCATCATTGTTGGTAGCAATCAAGGTTACCGTATACGTGCCAATGGCAGGATAGGTCCAGGTAGGCTCAAATAGGGTGCTGGTATCGTTGGTAGTGGTAGGATCACCGAAGTTCCAGAAATAGTTGTTGGCGTTGGAGCTGTTGTTGCCAAAGGTGATGGTAAAGGGTGCACAGAGCAAGGTGGTATCGGGTAGTGGTTCAATAAGCGCTACATCAGGACAAAACAACACGTTGAACTGGAAATCGCGCACATAACTGCCGATGAGTACCCCGTTCCTGTATTCATCGATACAAATACCCACCACGTACTGTCCTTGCACATTCGGTGTGCCGGTAACTATGCCGGTTACTGAGTCAATCCGTAACGCCGGATTAGCAGGCAAAGGATTCGTTGCAGAATATGGCGGGCTGAACACAATGGGATTGTAAGGCGGCCTGGTAGGTGGATTAGGTGCCGGATTCCCCTGGCTACCACCGGCAAACGAAGCACAGAAGCGATACACCAACGAATCACCATCAGGGTCGGTAACGGATTGATCCACGATGAGCGGTTCGTTCACGCAGATGGCGATGGGTGGAAAGGAGTCGAAATCCGGACTGGAATTGAAGGGCACAAGCCCTGTTGGCGGTATCTGTACAAAGAAGCTGGCTCCTGTAGATCCTGGGTTCTGTATGTTCTGGATCGTGCCGTTCCGGCAACAACGCTGATACACTACCGTGTACCCTGTAGTAGAGGCTGGCAAGGTGGTAATAAAAGTGTAACTGGCTTCCTCTGTACAAACCTGTGGCGGTATTACCAGACAAGGGTTGTCGATGGTTGGCTGAATCCGGACAATAGGGCCCCTGTTGATCTGAAAGGTCCTGAACGGCTGCCCACCGGCTACGCCGGTTCGATAAATGGCAATTGGTGCCGGATTATCAAATGGTGCTTGCCCACCAAAGCAGTCGCGATACACGGT
>CAYYHM010000104.1:3486-5740 GCA_964471795.1 uncultured Chitinophagales bacterium
ACATCATCCCTGGGAAAGGGAATCATCTCAGCATCACTCGGAAAGCTCCTGCAAGCCAGGGGATACAACGTCACCATTCAGAAGTTCGATCCCTACATCAACGTAGACCCGGGAACGCTGAACCCCTACGAGCACGGCGAGTGCTACGTAACCGATGACGGCGCTGAAACAGACCTGGACCTTGGACATTACGAGCGTTTCCTGAACATACCTACGTCACAGGCCAACAACGTAACTACCGGAAGGGTCTATCAAACCGTGATCAACAAAGAGCGGGAAGGTGCGTATCTGGGCAAAACAGTGCAGGTGATTCCCCACATTACCGATGAAATTCAGCGTCGGATGCTGTATCTGGGCAAGAAGCACGATTATGATATCGTGATTACCGAGATCGGTGGCACTGTCGGTGACATAGAGTCGCAGCCTTATCTGGAAGCCATCCGGCAGCTGCGCTGGAAATTAGGCCCTACACAGTGTATCACCATCCACCTTACCCTTGTTCCTTTTTTGAAAGCTGCCGGGGAACTGAAAACCAAGCCTACACAACACTCTGTAAAGGAATTGCTGGAAAACGGGATACAACCTGATATCCTGGTATGCCGCACCGAATACCCGCTGAACAAAGACCTGAGACGCAAGATAGCCCTGTTCTGCAACGTCAATCAAAATGCCGTTATCGAAGCCATCGACGTGCCCAACATCTACGATGTGCCTTTGGTAATGCGGAAGGAAAAACTGGATAAGATCGTACTGGCCAAACTGAAGTTGGCTGCCAAGTCGGATCCTGATCTGGAACAATGGATCAGTTTCACCAACAAACTGAAAAATCCCAAGAAAACAGTACACATCGCTCTGGTAGGCAAGTATGTAGAATTACAGGATGCCTACAAATCCATCAGTGAAGCGTTTATCCATGCCGGAGCCGTAAATGAGGCCAAGGTAAAGGTGCACTACATCCATTCCGAACACATCAACAAAGACAATGTAGCACAGCTGCTGGCAGAAATGGACGGTGTGTTGGTAGCTCCCGGCTTTGGAGAGCGCGGCATAGAAGGCAAGTTTGTGGCTGTGAAATATGTGCGGGAACATAATGTGCCGTTCTTCGGGATATGTCTGGGCATGCAATGTGCCGTCATTGAGTTTGCCCGCAATGTTTTACAGTTGGAGGGTGCCCACTCCACAGAGATGTCTGCCTCTACCTCCTACCCTGTCATCGACCTCATGGAGGAACAGAAAACCATCACCATCAAAGGTGGAACCATGCGACTGGGTGCCTACAAATGCCATATCAAGCAGGGCACCAAAGCATTCGAGGTATATGGTGAAGAAGAAATCAAGGAACGTCACCGCCATCGATATGAGTTCAACAACGAGTTCAAAGCCGCCTTCGAAAAAGCCGGCATGATAGCCAGTGGCATCAATCCCGACAATGAATTGGTAGAAATTGTGGAGCTGAAGAAACACCCTTGGTTTGTAGGTGTACAATTCCATCCCGAGTTGAAAAGCACCGTGATGAATCCACACCCCCTCTTTGTCAATTTTGTGCAGGCAGCCTTGAACCATCAAGCTGCCCGCAAATAATGAGGCATATTGGTTAGATTTGCACGTCCACTTCAGGACTTTTTATTTGCCCATCAGTAGCCATACACATGGATCGTAATTCAATCATAGGCTTCGTCCTAATCTCTATCCTGCTCATCGTATACTTTATCTACAACCAGGATCAAGTTGAAAAGCAGCAGGCTATCGCCCAACAGGAACAAGCACGTCAGGACTCACTGCAGGCCATCGAAGATTCCCTGTATGCCATTGCCGTTGCTGACTCGCTGGCATCCCTACCCGACGAACCTGCTGTAGCCCTTACCCCTGAAGTAGCAGATTCCTTGCGGCTAGTGCAGTTGTCACAAGAGTTTGGCCCCTTTGCCGAAGCTACTGCAGGCACAGACACACTCTATACACTGGAAAACGACCGGATCAAGGTTGTCCTGAGCAATAAGGGCGGTCAGCTATACAGTGTAGAACTCAAAGGGTACAAGACATTCACCGGTAATCCGCTGGTATTGTTCGATGGTGGCAACAGCTTGTTTTCCTATGGTTTTGCTGTCGGCAAAAACTATATAAGTACGCGCGACCTGTATTTCACTGCTACAGGTGTGTCAGCGGTAGTATCAGGAGAGGAATCCGCTTCTATCAGATTTACAGTGAAGGCCTCTAACGGCGCCACCATTTCACAGCAATATACACTGAGTGGCAC
>CAYYHM010000104.1:5840-7645 GCA_964471795.1 uncultured Chitinophagales bacterium
AAGTGGGTCTCCTTCAAGCAGCAGTTCTTCAACTCCACCATCATTGCCGGCAATCAGCCTTTCCTCTCCGGAAGCATGTGGACGGCTACACCCACCGATGATGAGTTCCTTCGTGAGTTGCGCACCAAGCTATACCTGCCCTTCGATGGGTCTGCCAACGTGAACTATGACATGCAGTTCTACTTTGGCCCGAACGGATATTACAACCTGAAGAAGTTGGGCCACGATATGGAGGACATGGTTCCACTGGGTGGATTCATGCTGGGTTGGATCAATAAATTCATGATCCTGCCGGTATTCGACTTCTTAGGACGCTTTACCTCCAACTATGGCATCATCATCCTGTTGCTGGCCATCTTCATCAAAATCATCCTGAGCCCACTCACCTGGAAGAGCTTCCAAAGCACTGCCAAGATGCGCCTGCTGAAGCCGGAGATGGAGGAGATTAAGGCCAAGTACAAGGATGACATGCAGAAGCAGCAGATGGAGACCATGAAGCTGTATCAAAAGACGGGCGTCAGTATGACGGGTGGTTGTCTGCCCATGATTCTGCAGATGCCCATCCTGTTTGCCATGTATCGGTTCTTCCCGGCCTCCATCTACCTGAGGCAGGCAGAGTTCCTGTGGGCCAAGGATTTATCAACATACGATAGCATCCTTGATCTGGGTACAAACATTCCCTTCTATGGCGACCATGTGAGCTTATTCACCATCCTGATGGCTGCTACCTCTATCCTGTATTCGAGGATGAATGCCAACATGACCCCTTCAGCAGGTGGAATGCAAATGAAGATGCTGATGTACATCATGCCGTTCTTCCTGATCTTCATCTTCAACGGATTACCGGCAGGCTTAACGTATTACTACTTGCTGTACAACATCCTCAGCTTTGGGCAGCAGTCTCTCTTCCAAAAGTTCTTCATCAATGAAGATAAACTGCGCAAACAGATGGAAGAGCGCAAGAAGAAGCCGGTGAAGAAGAGCAAGTGGCAGCAGCGGTTGGAGGAGATGCAGAAACTGCAGGAACAACAGCGCAGGGGTAAAAAGTAATAGACCCAGCGGTGGTGACCGACATGCTTTGTTGGTTGCCCGTATCGATTGATGAGCGTTGAATAGTACGTCGCCTGACACCTATTGTCACCGTAGGTGCATAATCTGCTGTATAGCAGCTCTTTTTCTATCAAAATCTTACGGCAACCGTAAAACATCTGGCAAGAATTCTAACTTACCGTCATGGATACCCCTTGGCGAGAGTGGCCTGCTGCACGTCTGGTCATTCCATTTATTGCCGGCATTTGCATTGCTATCTATATCGCTCCCTGGCAACCTTGGAGTATCGCTGCCACATGGCTATCAGCTACTGTGTTCCTGCTTTTGTCGATGTGGCGTTCCACCAACAAATCGCGCCAATGGCAATGGGTGATTGCCGTAGCTGCCGGCACCACCCTACTGTTCGGGGGTGTAGCCACCGTACACTATCAGACAGCAACCCATCACTCCAGCCATTACAGTCATTATCTACAAACGGCAGACAGCCTGTCGGTAACAGTGCAAAGGCCACCTTCGGAAACTCCGACATCCTACCGGCTGCAAGTTGCTGTGGACACGATGTATGCCCAGGGACGTTCCATCCCCGTTAGTGGCCAATGCCTGCTGTATGTGCGAGGCCATCGATTGGCAGACACCCTTTCCTACGGCACTTCACTGCTGATACCCAATCGATTGCAACCAATTCCGCCACCGCAAAATCCTGCCGTGTTCGATTACAGGAAGTACCTGTCACATCGTTCCTTGTATCACCAGGC
>CAYYHM010000105.1:0-3764 GCA_964471795.1 uncultured Chitinophagales bacterium
GTGAACCGCAACCATCCAGCACGGCGCATACTGCGGTTGTTCCTGCGACCGTTTACCCATGTGATTATCCGCTCGGGCGGTGTAGACCTGCTGAAACGATGGAATAAAAAAGAGACTGGCATTCCACCTCTTGACCCTACCACATATGAGGACATGCAAATCCTGTTCGCAGAAGATCTGCGCTGGCTGAAGGAAACTTTCGGTATTACCCTATGACCATCACGCATTACCATAGCCATCAGCATGTTCCGCTGCCGGAAAACACACCGTTGTTCTATACCCCGGCATGGCTGGAAGCCTTGTACCCCGGTGAGTGGGGTTTACTGGTGGCTATGGAAGAGGAGCAGCTACTTGCACTGTGGTCGTATCGCCTCAGCCGCACTTTTGGGTTCCGCCTGTTGGTGATGCCGCCACTCACACCCTACATGGGGCCATGGTTCAGCGATGCCATGCCTCCTGAGAGGTATGGTGATGTACTCATCAGAATGTCGGCAGATCTACCGAATCATCATATGTTATCGCAGCAGTCATTCCCCGGTATGCTGTTGCCGGCAGCACCGCCGGCATGGCGGCAGCAGCCGTTGGCCACTCACATCCTCGATCTGCAAGCAACAGAGGAACAACTCTGGAAAAACTGCAACGACAACACGAAGCGCAACATTAAAAAGGGACAACAGCGCTTGTCGATTCGGGAAACGACAAGTACACACGCACTGTGGCATCTGAAAACCCTCAGTTATCGAAACAAAGGGCAGAAGCCACCCCCTCACGCAATATATCTGGGCCGGGCAGCCAATTTCCTGACAGCAAGCGGCCAAGGCCAGCTGCTGGAGTCGGTCGATCAGTCAGGCGAGGTGGTGGGAGCCATCCTATTGGTTCATGATGGCCACATGGCGCATTACCTGTATGGGGCTGCACATCCGGAAAAAGGAAGTGGCGCACTGGCCTACTTGCTGTGGGAAGGGCTTCGCAGGGCACGCAGTCAGGGCATGCAACAATTCAACTTCGAGGGCAGCAGGATCCCGGGCATAGCCCGCTTTTTCAAGGGATTCGGGGCTACAGAAACCGGCTATATGTTACTGGAACATGTCAACCATCCAGTATTGCGGTGGTGGTACAGGCGTTAGCGGTGTATCTGATATCTACCCGTCAATTGCTTCACACGGGTGGCCGCATAGGCTGCCAGAACCTGATCCATCAAACGAGCCTGCACTACATCTACCGCCAGCCGTTGCAGGTGGCTGGGATTCTTTTCTCGCTTGAGGCCTGCCGTTCCCAGCAACAAATCAGGTGCATGTGCGTGCTTCGTCACTTGGCTGAGTAATTGGCCTGACAGTCCATGGTCGGTAAAGGGAAAGGCAAATGCCTGGGAGGCAGGTCGAAAATGTCGCTGTACCCATGCCATGCTACCGGTTATCTGGTGAATGGCTTCCTCTTCTGGCAACGTTGCCAGCATGGGGTGATCCAGTGAATGCGCACCGATTTCTACCAGTGGGCCTGCCAGGTCGGTGAGCTCTTCCATAGACAGGTAGATCCGTTCCTGCCGGCCATAGTCTTGCCAATCGAGCTCCATCCGTGCCGCTACTTCATCCAGCCAATGCCTGCCGGCATAGCTAATGTCCAGCAGTCGCTGTTGCCACGATCCTTTCCCCGGCAGGTTAGAGGCTGCCCAATCACGGACTTTAGCGTTTGTATCCTCTTCCAGCCGTTCCAGCAATACCGACACCTTCATGCGGTACATGATGTCCGTATGTTGTACAAAATCCGGGTTGACAAACAGGGTACACGGTATGTTTCGTGCCGCCAGCAATGGCAACGCCTGCTCAGCTACACTACGAAGACCATCGTCAAAGGTGATCCACACCACCGGCTCAGGGAAGGGTGTTCCGGAAAGTACTTGCTGATGAACCTCTTGCTGACTCACCGGCCGGAAATGCGTCGTCAACAGATCCAGGTCTTGCGCAAATTGGTCGGGTGCAATGGCACGATACAGGTGTTTTTGCCATTCCCGCTCTTCACCCACATGGTGATACAGCAATATCAGCAACGGATGACCGGTTGCTTCCACCCAGTCCGACAACTTCCTGAGCCGCCCTATCCGCTGACACATGGAGAAGGTCTGAATCATGGTTGCAGGTTGGATGAGGCCGTGTCGCGCGCTGCCGCCTTCTCCAGTATAGATTGCAGGATCTCCTCCTCCGACTGACCCAGGTGTTCCAGACTAAACAGTACCGCCTCGGTCAATTCGGGATGTGTTGGATATGTTTCCAGAAACTGATTGTATGTCTTTCGGGCCAGCTCCAGGTGACGCAAGCCATTCTCATAGATGTAGAATCCCTTGAAGTGCAGTAGTTGCGGCGACAATGGATCTTCCGGGAATCGCACCAAAAAACTGTCGATCGCAGTAATCGCTTCAGCATATTGCTCCAACTCTGTATGGAATTTCACCTTCTCATAGGTGAACATACCCAGCCGCGGGGTATCTGTCGGCCAGTCCGTCAGAAATTCGTCTGCAAGCACTATACCCTGCCTGAGGAATTGTGGATCTACTGTGCCATCATCAGCACGTGCTATCTGTATCTCCTGCTTCAAGGCAGTGAGGCGCTCTGTGTATTCTTCCGGATCCGGCTTGCCCTGGCAGCCGGTGATCAGGGTGACACCTATCAACAACAGTCCGATGATTACCCGCATATTGCATAGTTTAGACCTCCTAAAGTTATGGCAAAAGCACTGTTTCCTCTCCTACTGCTTGTAATTGTTGTCGGTTGCAGATCATCCCTCAGCTGGCAGTATGCCACCGCAGACCACGTACAATGGTTGCAGCCTGATGCGCCAAAGCGGCCCGCTCCCTCCTGCAACGACCCCATGGCCTACATACCCGACACGATGCGCCCCCACGACATACCCATGCGGTATGTGCGTGTCAACATCCATTACCTCAACAATATTGATGGCACTGCCAACTTTCCGGAGCAGGAGGGGCGGCAGTTTGCACGCGACATGGTGGATGCGGCAAACCGTACACTACGGGAATTGCAACCCATGAACCTACCCATAGGCAATGAAACACCGGTAGTGCCCGCACAATTCCAATATGTCTTATGGCCCGACCCTGCAATACCCGGCGATGACGGCGTCTACTTCCATTATGAGGACAGCCTGTATTTCAACGACCACACCAACATGCGGTATGTATTCGATAGCTATGCTTACGACCGGTATGGCATTCAAAAGGAAGAGGTGGTCAATGTATTCCTGATACCCCATCATCCTGACAGTTTGCGGTCATCCACCTATCCCAAAGTCACCGGTGGCGTGGGCACGAACCACTGGGCCAAGTTGACGGGTGTCTATCATCAGTCGCAACAGCCGGCCGGTTATTTGGAAGATGGCCGCCCTTACACCTTTGGTGCCTGGTTTGCCGCCATGTTGTTCAATCATGAGGTGGGGCATGTGTTGGGATTACCCCACAGCTGGAATCAGCAAGACGGGTGTGATGATACGCCGCGTCATACCAACTGCTGGAATTATGCAGAAACGGGCCCTTGTAGTGAGGCGGTCAGCAACAACATCATGGATTACAATACGTACCGCAATGCGCTCACCCCATGCCAGATCGGAAAGATACAGGCCAATTTTGCCCGCAGAGGCAGCACACAACGCCAAAAGTTGATACCGGACTGGTGTACCCCTATGGCCACCAATGAGATGGATGTGGTGATTTCCCGTGGCGATTCAGTCGTATGGCAAGGCAATCGGGACCT
>CAYYHM010000105.1:3864-7557 GCA_964471795.1 uncultured Chitinophagales bacterium
AGTGGCGCCTCCCTATCAGCATCCATGCGCAACCGTAAGGTTTCTCCTGCAGTACGTGAGGTAAAAAGCACGTTCCCGCTCAACTCTTTCAAGGTATAATGCAGTACTACTTGTTGGCCTGGCTTTGGAAGGGGCACTGTGTCTCGCACTTTTATGAACGAAATGGCAAAGTTCGGCAGACGCATGATGGTGTCACCCTCGGTGATGGTTGCCGGGAAAAGGCTGTCAATTAGTCGGATGTCTTCCTGCCACTGGCGGTCCTCGTCGTACACATCCAACACACTAATCGCAAATACCAGGATAGCATCCGGAGGAATGGCAGCACCCGCTCCTCGTTTACCATAGGCCAGCGCAGCGGGGATATAGGCCGTAAGGCTGTCACCCACATGAGCACCCTGTAGGGCGCGCTCCCAGCCGGTGATCACCTGATTCTTTCCCGGCACAAATGAGAATGGCTCTCCCCTCTCCCAGCTATTGTCTACCGGCTCGCCATTGGCCAAACTGCCGGCATAGTGCACGGTAAGCAACTTCCCCAATACCACACTGTCACCTGTGCCGGCACGATGCTGGCGGACCAACACGGAATCGCGGTTATCCAGATCTGTGGGATTTCCTAATAACTCGCGAATGGCTGTCCAGTCGCGAAGAATAGTGCGCTGCCGCTCGATTTGCTTTCGTTGCGACAGCTCCTGAGGCGTCAACACCTCCAGCACTTTCACCTCATATTGCATGAAGGATTGTCCTTCTGCGAATTCCGGCCGAAAACTACGATACATGCTGTCTACCGGCACCCGGAACACGGCACTGTCGCCTTCCCGAAGGAGCAAAATGCCCTCGCTGATGTCGCCATTGAACTCAGGTGTATCGGCCAGAAACTCTTCCGGGTAATTGCCGAACTCCCGCGTGTTGAAAACCACCTCTCCGTTGCCGGCACGGAAGATGAGGTGCAACAGCACGATGTCGCCGCCATCTACCGGACGCGACAATGCCTTCCGCTCAACAATGCGATAGGCGATGCCACCGTCTGTGTTGCGCCAACGCGACTGACCTTGAGCGGTAACGGTTACCAGAAAGAGGCAAAAGGCATTTACCCAGACAGGCTTACTGAACACCCAGTACCTCCACATCGAATATCAGGATGCTGTTTGGTGGAATACTGGCGCCAGCGCCCTGCTCACCATAGGCCAGTGAGCTGGGCAGGTAAAGTCTGCCGCTGCCACCTACATTGAACAACGGAATACCCAGATCCCAGCCACGGATTACCTGACCACGCCCCAACTGAAACTGGAAGGGCTGATTGCGGTCTTTGCTGGAATCGAACTTGGTGCCGTTGAGCAACATACCGGTGTAGTGCACAGAAACCTGCTGACCGGCAGCCGGCTTAGGTCCGTTGCCCTGTTGCGCAACCGTGTAGATGATACCGTCCGGACTCTCCATGAAGTCGGTGATGCCCTTCTGATTCAGGTATTCTCTGATGGTTGCCAGGTCCTTCTTGATGGCAGCTTTGGGATCAAGGATGTCTACAATGTCGATGTCGAACTGCAGGGCTGCGTTACCCGGGATGACATCCCCTGCTCCCTGCGCTCCATAGCCAAGTGTAGGCGGAATGTAGATCGTTCCCTTGCCACCTTTGGCAAACAAAGGAATACCGATGTGCCAGCCACGGATTACCTGCGACTCATTGACGATGATAGGGAATGGCTGCCCCCTGTCGAGGCTGGAATCGAACTTAGTGCCATCCAGCAGTTTCCCGGTGTAGTGCACCAGCACTTTTTCGCCGGTCTTAGGTTTGTCACCGACTCCCGCCTTCTCGACGGTGTAAATCACCCCGTCTGAGGTCTCCTCGAACTCGATTCCCTGCGACCGCAGGTGCTGTCTGATTACCTCCAGCTCCGGCTGCAGACGAGCCTGCAGCTGAGCCACTTGTATGGCCTGGTATTCGTCAGGGGTAACTATATCATTCATTTTCACCACTACTGTAACTACCTCTCCCCGCTGTATGAAGGCCGGAGGCAACATCATCTTGAATAATGAGTCTGCAGACAGGTAGAAGGTGGCACTGTCCCCTTCGCTCAGCATCAGATACCACTCGTTGGGATCGCCATACCCTGAGGGTGTGCCTACGAAGTAATAGTTGGGATCGAGTCCGAACGTGTTGAAGAAAACACTATCGCTGGCAGAGGTGTACTTCAGCTCTACGGAGGCATATTTACCTTCAGTGGCAGGCTCACCAGGCATATCTACGTTCAGTTCATAGGGTATGCCGGACTCCGTTTTTTGAGAAGGCAGGCCGGCACCACCCGTGCAGGCAGCAGCAATAGTACCAGCCATCAGGTACAGGAAGAACTTATTCATGATTGCTTTTTTGAGTAAGAAGGAACAATTCGTTTGAGTTGTATGACTGTGTCTTCCAGGGATGTACGAACGATACCGCCTGCGGCATTCTTGTGTCCACCACCGTTGAAATAGGTTCGTGACATCTCATTCACATCTATATCACCTTTGGACCGGAAGCTGAGCTTGATGTAGCCATCCTGTTCTGTAGCCAATACACTTACCCGGATGCCATCGATCTGCAGCGGTGTGTTCACCAGCCCTTCCGTATCCCCTTTCTGCAGATAGAAACGAAGCTGATCATTGATGGATACATCGATGATGGCATAGCCCTTCTTGGCATCTACATGCATCCGCTGACTCCAGCAAAAGCCGAAGAAGCGCATCCTGTTGATACTGGATGAGTTGAAAATGGCGTCATAGATGGCAAAGGTATCCACGCCTGCTTCCATAAGCTTTCCGGCGATGTAGTGCACCCTTGGCGTGGTTGACGAATGCTGAAAAGAACCCGTGTCGGTAAGTATGCCGGTGTACAGACAAGAGGCGATGTCAGTATCAAGCAGGTGCAGATCACCGGCATGTGCTATCAGGTCGTAGACCAGCTCAGCCGTGCTGCTGGCAAGTGTAGTATGCCACATATAATCGGCAAACGCTGCCGGCTGCAGGTGGTGATCTATGAGTACTTTAACCGCCTTACATTGCTGTATGTCGGCCTCCATAGCGTGCACCCGTGAGGGGTCGTTAAAGTCCAGGCAACACAGCACATGCGCAGACTGCATCGCCTGCTGGGCAATATCGGTTTGCAGCTCGTAATTTACCACCTGATGGTGCCCGGGGAGCCAGTGCAGGAACTTGGGATAGTCGTTGGGTACGATCACTGTAACCAGGTGACCCTTTTTCCGCAAGTAATGCGCCAGTGCCAGCGATGAGCCGATGGCATCACCATCCGGGTTGTAGTGGGTGGTGATTACCACTTGGCGAGGAGACTTCCATAGCTCCAATAATGGCGTGATGGCCGATTGTTGTTCTGTGGAAGGTATGACAGGTAGTTCAATCATCAGTGTGTGCAAAAATAAACTGCTTTTCATTGGGGGTGGTGCCTGTAATCCCTAATTTTGCAGCGGATTTCAAAAAACTAGCAAAAAAGACCACCATGGCAGGTAACATCACGCTCACCATGATCAAGCCCGACGCAGTTGCAGCAGGCAACACCGGCAACATCATCCAAATGATCACTGATGCCGGATTTGGCATTCAGGCAATGAAGTATGTACATCTTTCTGAAGCACAGGCGCAGGCGTTCTACGCTGTTCATAAGGAGCGTCCTTTCTACAATGATCTGGTATCATTCATGACCAG
>CAYYHM010000106.1:0-5207 GCA_964471795.1 uncultured Chitinophagales bacterium
AAAAGCCGCCCATTACTGAGCGGCTTTGCTGTATGGTCTGTGGGCGATTACTTTTTGTTGTCGTCCACTTCTTCAAATTCTACGTCCTGCACATCATCGCCTTTGGGCGCCTCGCCTCCGGCAGGTCCGGTATCGGCCTGGGCACCTGGTGCGCCACCGGCTTGCTGGGCCGCATTGTACAGGTCTTGTGAAGCAGCTTCCCAGGCTTTGTTCAGCTTGTCGGTAGCCGCATCCAGCTGGTCGATGTTCTGCGCACGGTGTACTTCTTCCAGCTCTTTCAGGGCTGCCTCAATGGCTTCCTTCTTGTCGGCCGGAATCTTATCGCCATACTCCTTCAACTGCTTGTTGGTGTTGAAGATCAGTCCATCGGCCTGGTTGAGCTTGTCTACCTTTTCGCGAGCCTTCTTGTCGGCATCGGCATTCTTTTCAGCTTCTTCCTTCATGCGCTTGATCTCGTCATCGCTCAGTCCGGTAGATGCTTCTATGCGGATGCTTTGCTGTTTGCCGGTGCCTTTGTCCTTGGCATTTACCTGTAGGATACCGTTGGCATCAATATCGAAGGTTACCTCGATTTGTGGTACACCGCGTGGTGCCGGTGGTATGCCATCCAGTTTGAAGCGGCCGATGCTGCGGTTGTCGCGGGCCATAGGTCGCTCGCCCTGTAGTACATGGATCTCCACTTCCGGTTGGTTGTCGGCAGCGGTGGTAAAGGTTTCGCTCTTGCGTGATGGAATGGTGGTGTTGGATTCAATCAGCTTGGTGAACACCCCACCCATGGTTTCAATACCCAAGGATAGCGGGGTTACGTCCAGCAGCAACACATCCTTCACATCACCGGTGAGTACACCACCCTGGATAGCAGCACCGATGGCCACTACCTCGTCAGGGTTCACGCCTTTGTGCGGCTTGCGGCCGAAGAACTTCTCCACTACCTCCTGGATCTTGGGGATACGGGTAGAACCACCTACCAGGATTACCTCATCAATCTCAGAGGCGTTCATGCCGGCATCCTTCAAGGCTTTGCGGCATGGCTCCAGGGTGCGTTCTACCAGGTCGTCAGCCAACTGCTCGAATTTAGCACGGGTCAGCTTGCGCACCAGGTGCTTGGGTACACCATCAATAGCGGTGATGTAAGGCAGGTTGATGTCGGCTTCAGAAGAAGAGCTCAGCTCGATCTTGGCCTTCTCGGCAGCTTCTTTCAGGCGCTGCATCGCCATAGGATCCTTCAGCAGGTCCATGTTCTCATCCTTCTTGAACTCCTGTGCCAACCAATCGATGATCACGCGGTCGAAGTCGTCACCACCCAGGTGGGTATCACCGTTGGTAGATTTTACTTCAAACACACCATCGCCCAGCTCCAGGATGGAGATATCGAAGGTACCACCACCCAGGTCGTACACGGCAATCTTCATGTCCTGTGTCTTCTTGTCGAGGCCATAGGCCAACGAGGCGGCAGTAGGTTCGTTGATGATGCGCTTCACCTCCAGTCCGGCAATCTGACCGGCCTCTTTGGTGGCCTGGCGCTGTGAGTCGTTGAAGTAAGCCGGTACAGTGATCACCGCTTCCTTCACCTCTTGTCCGAGGTAGTCCTCGGCCGTCTTCTTCATCTTCTGCAGCACCATGGCTGAGATTTCCTGAGGGGTATACTGGCGGTCGTTGATTTTTACGCGGATGGTGTCGTTGTCGCCACGCACTACTTCGTAGGCTACGTAGGTGAGTTCATTGTTGATCTCGCTGTACCTGCGGCCCATGAAACGCTTGATGGAAGCGATGGTATGGCGTGGGTTGGTGATGGCCTGGCGCTTGGCCGGGTCACCGATTTTTCTTTCTCCGTTGTCGAGGAAGGCAACCACGGAGGGGGTGGTTCTGCGGCCTTCGTCATTCTGGATCACTACCGGTTCGCTGCCTTCCATTACGGCTACGCAGCTGTTAGTGGTTCCCAGGTCGATTCCAATGATCTTGCCCATAATATGTGTCACTTTGTGTTAGTCAAACAATTATGTTCTTCCACGAGCAAGGTATGTGCCAACCAGGTGGAGGCCCGTATTTGACGCAATTATGGCACAATCTGACAGGCTGCAATGAGCATCTTGTCAGCGTGTCGACAAAATGGCAGACGGAATGTCAGTTACAGTAGGGATAGTTCGGATACCTTGAGGGTACATTGGAAGGGGCAAAGCTCAGGCCGTTGGTACGAGAGCCACAAGCCAGCGAGTCGAGGCTGTCGCCATTGATATCCACTCCGGTGATGGTTTTGCTGAATCGCGAGGCAAACAATCCGTAGGCACCGGTAAAGTTGGTGTATTGCGAGGTGGCAAAGTCTTGCGTAATGCCGGTCTGTGCCAGGTTGAAGTTGATGTAATCACTGAAGCCGATAGAGCCCACATTGAAGGTAAAGCTCAATGAGTCGAAATAGCGGATCACTGTCGGATCCTCGGGTATCACCTTGCTGCAGGCGATGTAGAAGTTATCGCCCAGGATCTCGAAGCGAGGCGCAGCCTCTGTGTAGTCTATGTTGAAGAATACCCGCCAGTCTGCGAAATCCCTGCCAATACGTACCGATGGGTTGGCCGGGTCGGCAATGGACCAGTGAATGCGCATGGTTAGATCATGGATGCGACCGTTGGCCGGCAGGTTCCAGAAGGCGAAGAAGGGCGATGGCGCCAACCAGTTGATCTTCTGTTCCCGGAAAGGACGTACAATCTGAAAATCTTTCACCAATGGGGTCTCGGCAGTAGCTACCTTGCCGGTCTGACGGTTTTCGATGGTAAGTCGGTAGGTGTTGTTCTGATTGAGGTTGGCATTGAACCGGTACAGATAGTGGGGCATTTGCGCAAAGGTGCCGGAGTCTTTGGCGATGGGCTGCGACAATGTGTCAGTGCGTATCCGTTCCAGCGTCCAGCTGCGGTTGGTCTGGATTTCTGTCATCGTTACCGTCAGGATATCCGCATAGTAGATACTGTCAGGATTGCTCACCAGAGCGAGGGCACTGGTTTTTTCATCCAGAAACCCCTTTTGGATGCGCACATAGTGGGTGGTTTCCTGCTGATCCAGTATGCAATAGGCCAGCATGACTTCCTCATAGGGTGCTGTCACATCAAAATCAGTGGTACAGGATACGGCAGTGTATGCCAGCAGCATGAAAACGAAGACTCTCATCCAATTCATAGCGTGCAAAAGTAGCTATTTATCAGGTGTTGAGAAAAGTCGGACGCACCTTTGGTGATGCCATGCTGGTTGTTGACGGATTAATGACATTATTTCCGGAATCCCAGGTGTCGCGTGGCAGGGTGTAGGGTGAGCATCTCGCGGGTAATGTCGCCCACACGGTTGTGCAGTTCCAAAGTATATCGGCTGGAGAAAATGCCGTGTCCTTCGGTTATGTTGGTATATCCGGTTAGGGCGTTCCCTGCCGTAATGCCCTGCTGTACCTGTTGGTTGGCGATGAGCATACCGAGTGCCTCTCCTCCCGCTGTGATACGGAAAACGATCGATGCCGGCTCGCGCATTACGGTAGTATCTTCGGGAATCCGGGAGCCGCAGAACTGGTAGAATATGACAGGCGCAAAGGGTGTCACCACATTGAGCGAAGCTCCTATGTTGGTAACGGACGCAGCCAGAATGGAAAAGGAAATAGATCTGGGGATGGAGTCTTGTGTGCCACGCGGTATATCATAGTACTGGAATTCCAGCTGCATGTCGTACACCATGGCCATTGCCGACTGACGCCAGCTGAAAGTCACCACCTCATTGCTTTCGCCGAGCCAGTTGATGGTGCCATTCTGTGCCGGAAACAGGCTGGTAAAGGCGCCGATGGTGACCGCCTCGGCAGTAGTTTCCAGGCCGGTAGCGCGGTTGAGCATGCGCAGCCGCAGTGGAGTGCCGGCAGTGAGTGGTGCCTGAAAACGATACAGTATGTTGGGCTGCCGGGCAAACAAGCCTGCCTCCTTGGGTAATCCAATCGTTTCGCCTACCACCCGTTCCAGCAGGTACACCTGACCGGTACAGTCATTGGTGACAGTTGCGTCCAATATGTCGGGATAGTAGAGTGAGTCGGCCAGCGTAGCCTGCACCAGCGCAGAGGTAGCCGAGTCGATGAAGGCACGTTGGATACGCATATAGTGTACGGTGTCCTGTATGTCGATCAGACCATACACCACCGGTATCTCGCGGTATGCAGCCGTGATACGGAAGTCCTGCCGGCAGCCAGTACTGCCAATCAACAGCATCATACATATCAGGGCAAGTCTGCTCATGTCGGCAAGATAGCGAACAGGTAGGGTAATACGCAGGATGCCCTATTGTTTGACAGTGAACCGTCATTTCTTTCCTACCTTTGATTTCCTTGAACAAATAGCCTATGTCCATTTCCAAGCAGGTAAAACGCATCACTACTCACGTGTTGCAGGAGATGAAGGAGAAGGGAGAGAAGATCTCCATGCTCACTGCCTATGATTACTCCATGGCGCGCATCATTGATGCGGCAGGTATCGATATCATTCTGGTAGGTGACTCTGCTTCCAATGTGATGGCAGGTCACGAAACTACACTCCCCATCACCCTGGATCAGATGATCTATCACGCCGCTTCGGTGGTGCGTGGTGTGCAGAAGGCACTGGTGGTGGTAGACCTCCCCTTTGGTTCTTATCAGGGCAACTCAAAGGAGGCCCTCAGCAGCACCATCCGTATCATGAAAGAGGCCGGAGCACATGCCATTAAGCTGGAAGGCGGTCGCGAAGTGCGCGAATCCATCGAGCGAATCCTGTCGGCGGGTGTGCCGGTGATGGGGCACCTGGGGCTCACACCACAGAGTATCTACAAGTTCGGCACGTATACGGTGCGTGCCACCCGCAGGCCTGAGGCAGAGCGGTTGATAGAAGATGCACAGCTGCTGGAAGCATTGGGATGTTTCTCGATCGTATTGGAAAAAATCCCTGCCACATTGGCTAAAGAGGTGGCTGAAGCGGTTACCGTGCCCATCATCGGCATCGGTGCCGGTCCGCACGTAGATGGGCAGGTGCTGGTGATGCATGACATGCTGGGCATTACCAACGACTTTTCACCCCGGTTCCTGCGGCGGTATGCCAACCTATACGAAGACATCAAGAGCGCAGTAGAGCACTACATCGAAGATGTGAAGCTGCGGGATTTCCCCAACGACCGGGAACAATACGATCCGGAGATCAAGGAGTAAGGGTTTTGATTGT
>CAYYHM010000106.1:5307-7488 GCA_964471795.1 uncultured Chitinophagales bacterium
CCCAACGACCGGGAACAATACGATCCGGAGATCAAGGAGTAAGGGTTTTGATTGTTGATGTGCGTATAGCGATGTGCGTATAGCGATTTGCGATAGGCGATATGCGTACAGCGATGTGCGATGTGTGTATTACGAATAGTGTCTAGTGGTGGGTAGGATTTCAACTGCAAATCACTACTCAGGCCATCTACAAGCTTTTTCCGGAGGGTAGCTTCTATCTAAACTGTATTTTAGCAGGTAAACTACGCACATGAGAATCCGGATCCTTCTTTTCTTGCTGTTGGGATGGCAGGTCGTAACCGCGCAGAAGCCACTGCTACTTCCGGAGCCTGTACCCGGTTGTCAGGCGTCCCGGCAGGCTGCTGCCATGACTGGGAACTATCCCACGGATCCACGGAGCGATTCTGTAGATATCCTGCACATCGACTTGCAGTTGGACCTATCACAGCGCACGCAGCGGCAGATAAGTGGCATAGCCATCCTACAAGTATTGCCATTATTACAAGGTGTGGCTCAGATGCAACTGGACCTGGAAGGACTATCAGTACAGTCGGTGGCAGTGGATGGCCTGTCGCAGACCGTTCAATATGATAACCGCTACCTAACGGTGGCATTATCAGGGACAACCGATACGCAGACCATCGCAGTGGTGTACAGTGGAACCCCCAAGCAGGATGCCTCCGGCTGGGGTGGGTTCTATTTCTCCAATGACGTGGCCTTCAACCTGGGTGTAGGCTTTGCAGCCGACCCACATAACTATGGTCGCATCTGGTATCCCTGCTTCGACAACTTTACGGAGAAATCTACCTACCACATCCACGTGAAAGTGGTGAACGGTGAGCGTGCGGTGGCTGTGGGCAGGTCTGCGGGCACTACCGACAACGGGGATGGCACTACCACGTGGCATTTTCGCCTGAGCCAGCCCATTCCCAGCTATCTGGTGAGTGTAGCTGCCGGGTCGTACACCGCTCTGGAGGGAACCTATGCCATGCCATGGGGCAACGTACCCTATCGGCTCACCGCACAGGCGGGCGACACCACACGTCTCAGGCAGTCGTTTATGCACCTGCCGGATGCCATCGAAGCCTTCGGAAATGCCTATGGCCCTGAGCCCTTCGGTTTGGTAGGGTATGTGCTGGTGCCCTTCAATGGCGGCGCCATGGAGCACCCGACCAACATTGCCTACCCCCGCAGTACCGTAGACGGCACCACCAATTTTGAGACCTTGATGGCCCATGAGCTGGCACACCATTGGTGGGGCGACCTGGTGACCTGCACGACGGCAGAGGACATGTGGCTGAACGAAGGCTGGGCCAGCTACTCGGAGCATCTGTTCCTGGAGCACGTGTACGGCCGGGAAGCCTACGCTAACGAGGTACGTGCCAACCACGATCTGGTGCTGCACAAGGCGCATGTCAACGATGATGGTTTCCGTGCCATCTCCGGCGTACCACATGCCTATACCTATGGCACCCACAGCTATCAGAAGGGTGCCGATGTGATACATACGCTGCGCAGCTACATGGGTGATGTGGATTTCTTCCGTTGCATACAGAGCTATCTGCAAGCGTTCAAGTGGAAGACGGGAAATAGCCAGGACTTCATGGACTACCTGACGGTATGTAGCGGTAAGGACATGGAGCCTTTCTTCGACGCGTGGGTGTTCACGGCAGGGCAGCCCCACTTTTCGGTAGACTCGATGTTGGTGCGTGCTGATGGCAACGACTGGCAGGTGACCACCTTTGTGCGGCAGCGGGGCTATGGTCGTTCCACGCTATCGCGGGAAGTGCCGTTGGAACTGTACTTCCATGGTGAGGACGGCAGCAGCCATATCCATCCAATTACCATGACCGGAGGCTGTGTGTCTACAACCATCCGGCTGCCATTCCGTCCCAATTATGTAGTATTAGATGAGGCGGAGAAGATAGCCGATGCCATCACTGATGAAACCATCGTGCTGCAGCCGGGCGTCAGGAATCGAGCTACAGCGGCCAGGATGGACATCCGATATGCGGATGGTTCGTTCGATTCATTGTCGGTACATGTAGCACACCACTGGGTGGCACCTGACCGGATGCTGCAACCCCGAAGCGGGCTTATCCTCAGCCCCAACCGATACTGGCAATTGTCGGGCAGCTGGGATGCTGCTACCACGTTCAACGTGCGTTTTCCATTCAACGG
>CAYYHM010000107.1:0-2175 GCA_964471795.1 uncultured Chitinophagales bacterium
TAATATTTACCTAACTTACCGCCACTTTTTATGAATTGCTAACTATTCCAAACCAAATTTCTTGATCCTATGAGGAAAATTTACGCCTTGATTCTTGTGCTGTCCATAGCTGTATCCGGCTATTCTCAGTATTTCTACCTCAAGTTCGCTACCGGTCAGAATCCGGGTGGATTGAACACGGAAGATGCCGAGTATCCTGCAGGTGGTGGTCTGCCTGCCGGCTGGACAACCATTTTGCCTGCCAACGCATCTCCTACCTGGAGTGCTATGCAGCCATTGCCTTTCCCTTTCACCTTCAACGGAATTACACATTCCGATTATTATGTTTCCAACTCAGGTGTAGTCACTTTTAGTCCTGCACCGGGTACTGCACCGGGATTTGTGCCTACTGCGTTACCGAACGCATCGGTTCCTGACAACTCCATTTGTATCTGGGGTATACAAGGAATCACTGCCGGTTCTGACAACGTGGTGAGCAAGACCTTTGGTACAGCTCCCAATCAGCAACATTGGGTGTTCTTTACTTCTTACACATTGGGAACAGGATCAAACTGGTCTTACTGGGCAATTGTGATGGAAGAAACCACCAACAAGGTGTATATCGTAGACATGCGTTCTTTCCAGACCAGCGGTCCGCTCACATTGGGATTGCAGTATGACGCCGGCAACGCACTTAACGTGGCAGGATCACCTGCCATCACGCCTGAAGCCGGTAACGATCCTACAGCCGTTGACAACGTGTTCTATGAGTTCACACCCGGTCAGCAGCCCGGAGAAGATGTATTCGTTAACTCAATAGACCTTACGGAATTCCTGATTCTGAATCAGGCGCCATTCACCATTTCGGGCAAGCTTACCAACCTGGGAGCCAATGCACTCACCAGCTACTCGCTCAACTACAGCATCAACGGTGGCGCTGCCGTATCTGCCAATATCTCCGGTCAGAACGTTGCTTCCGGCGCATCCGGTTCGTTCTCACATCCTACAGGGTGGACACCTGCCGGTGTTGGTCAATACACCGTGAAGGTTTGGACAAGTGCTCCAAATGGTGGCAGCGATGCCAACAACAACAACGATACGGTAGAAACACTGGTAAAGGTGTTGGACAACTTCATTCCACGCCGTCCGCTGTATGAGGTATTCACCTCTTCTACCTGTCCTCCCTGTACACCAGGTAACCAGAACTTCCACAGCATTGTAGCCAACTATCCGGGCGAATATGTGGCCATCAAGTACCAGCAGGACTTCCCCGGTACAGGTGACCCATATTGTACTACTGAGGCTGTTAGTCGTCGTAACTACTATGCGGTGAATTCAATTCCACGGATGGAAATCGATGGTGGCTGGGATGGCAACGCAAACGTGTTTACTTCTCAGCTGCATGAGCAGTACAGAGCTATTCCTTCTTTCTACGAGATTGAAGCAGAATACGAGATCGTAAAAGATTCTCAGAAGATCAAGTACTGCATCGACATCAATCCACTGGAAGACTTGAGCAATGTAACCATGCATGTTGCCATCCTGGAGCGGGTAACCTATCAGAACGTGAAGACCAACGGCGAGACCGAGTTCGAGAACGTGATGAAGAAGATGGTACCTAGCGACTTGGGCCGTGTTATCAACTTGTCCAAGAACACACCATACAGCCTGTGTGAAGATTATGTATTCAACGGTGATTTCCGTTTGCCGCTGAATGGTCAGGCTGCCAACCGCACCAACCATGCTACTGAGCACAGTGTGGAAGACTTCGAGAACCTGTATGTAATCGTATGGCTGCAGAATGCTGCTACCAAGGAAGTATATCAGAGTGCAGAAGCTACTTTGAAGATCAACACAGGTATTGCGCCACAGCCGGTTGTAGCTGCGCAGGTAGTGCCTAACCCTGCCAATGAGCAGGCGCAGGTAATCTTCTCGCTGGAGACCGCACAAGACGTAACTATCGAGTTGTTCAACAGCGTAGGACAGCGTGTGGATGTGTTGGCCAACGGTCAGTACATGGCTGGTCAGCATACCATCGATGCGCAGGTAGCTGGATTGGCTGCAGGCATGTATATCGTAAAAATCACAGCCAACGGTGAGGTAACTACCCGTCAGCTGAGCGTGGTGAAGTAATTGTTTTCCACCCAAAACAGAGAGGCGTTGTCAGCAGTGGCAGCGCCTTTTTTTTGGTATTGA
>CAYYHM010000107.1:2275-7412 GCA_964471795.1 uncultured Chitinophagales bacterium
CACCCAAAACAGAGAGGCGTTGTCAGCAGTGGCAGCGCCTTTTTTTTGGTATTGAGTCCTGAGTACAGAGTACTATGTTGGCGATGGGCGATATGGGATATGGGATTTTCGATGTGCGATGGGCGATATGCGATGTGCAAGAGAGTGTTCTCCCTTCTCCCCTGCCTACCGGCAGACAGGCCTCCTACCCTTCTTCCCTTTTAGCCTTCTCACCTACCTACCGGCAGGCAGGCCTCCTACCCTTATTCCTAAAGCAGGCAAGTATTTTCTAATTGCTACCCCATTACCAATTGCTTCCACCTACAAACGCGTTCATTTTGTAATTTCGGGGCTTATTGAATTCAATACATGAATCAGCAACCTGCACATCGTATTGCCGCATTGGAAGAATCGGCTACCATCCTGATGGCACAGAAAAGCCGTGAGCTACAGGCACAAGGAGTACAAGTGATTGACCTGAGTCTGGGGGAGCCTGACTTCCACACGCCGGCGCATATCTGTGAAGCGGCCAAGAAAGCCATTGATGAGGGTTACCACCACTATCCGCCCGTGCCCGGCTATCCGGATCTGCGGAAAGCCATCAGCGAGAAGTTTGCCCGTGACAATCAGTTGCAGTACGCTCCCGAACAAATTGTGGTGTCTACCGGTGCCAAGCAAACGCTGGCCAACATCATGCTTAGTGTGTTGAATCCGGGTGACGAGGTGATAGTACCTACTCCCTACTGGGTTAGCTATGCCGCACAGATACAGCTGGCAGAAGCGACGCTGGTGGAGGTGTCGACGGGCATTGATCAGGACTTCAAGGTAACGCCGGACCAGCTTGCTGCGGCCATCACGCCGAAGAGCAGGATGTTCCTGTTTTCTACACCCAGCAACCCCACCGGCAGTGCCTATACAAGAGATGAACTGGCTGCGCTGGTGGCAGTATTCGAACGCCATGAGGACATCATCATCGTTTCTGACGAGATCTACGAATACATCAACTTCGAAGCTGACCATGTGAGCATCGGTAGTTTCCCCAGTGTTGCCAACCGAACAGTAACCGTGAATGGTATGTCCAAGGCATTTGCCATGACCGGCTGGCGACTGGGCTACATGGGCGCTCCGCTGTGGATTGCCAAGGCCTGCAACAAGATGCAAGGGCAGTTCACCTCGGGTGCCAACACCATTGCACAGCGTGCAGCCCTTGCTGCCCTTACCGCAGATATTGCCCCTACACTGCAGATGAAGGAAGCCTTCCGGGAACGTCGGGACAAGTTGTTTGATGCCCTGCAAGGTATTGACGGACTTGAGCTGAACAAGCCGGCCGGAGCTTTCTATTTCTTTCCGCGGGTGAGTGCCTTCTTTGGCAAGTCGTATGATGGATTCACGGTACAAAATGCCGACGACCTGAGCCTGTACCTGCTGGAAAAAGCACATGTCGCTCTGGTAACGGGCAATGCCTTCGGCGCACCCGATTATATCCGATTCAGCTATGCCAATTCACTGGACAACCTGCTGGAGGCTGCCAGACGCATGCGTCATTGGTTATCCTTGCTTTCCTGATGATGACCATCCAAGAACGGTTCAACGCATTTTCCCGGACACAAGTGTTGGTGATCGGTGATGTGATGTTGGACACCTATGTGTGGGGGACAGTAGATCGCATCTCACCGGAATCGCCTGTGCCGGTGCTTGACGTGATACGCGAAGAACACAGACCGGGAGGTGCTGCCAACGTAGCCCTGAATCTGCGGTCACTGGGAGCGTCGGTTACCATATGTGGCCTTATGGGTGATGATATGGCTGCTGACGAGCTATCACATCAACTGCAGGCACATGGTATTGATGGATCCGGCATGATGGTGGTAGCAGGACGCCCTACCACCCAAAAGACACGCGTGATCGGACGTTCACAGCAAATGCTGCGGATTGACCGAGAAGACAGACGAATGCTGGCCCCTGCTGACAAACAACAGCTGTTGGCACGCATACAGACACTGATAGACAAGCGGCCGGACGTCATCATCCTGCAAGACTATGACAAGGGCACCCTATCGCCTGAGGTCATCCACGCCATCATCGACAGCGCCAACAAGGCGGGTATACCTGTGGCTACAGATCCCAAGCGCAATCACTTTCTGGACTACGCCGGGTGTACGTTGTTCAAGCCCAACCTGAAGGAACTGCGCGACGGACTGGCTCTGGCACAGCAACCCGCTACGTCGCAGGAGATAGAGGCTGCTATCAGTAAGCTGCGGCATGAAATGCCCCATGCCATCACCTTTATCACGCTGAGTGAAAAGGGTGTATACATTACCGATGGGCAGGATGCCTTTCACCATGATGCACACCGCCGACAGGTGGCTGATGTGAGCGGTGCAGGCGATACTGTTATTAGCGTTGCTGCGTTGCTGTTGGCCCAAGGGGCACCTGTTTCCTTGATAGCTGCACTCAGCAACCTGGCAGGCGGATTAGTGTGTGAAGAGGTGGGTGTAGTGCCCGTGAATCGGGACAGGCTGCAGCAGGAATGCGAGCGTCTGTTGCCTTGATTACTTGCGCATGGCCTCCACAGGATCCATCCGTGCAGCAGTAGTAGCAGGGAAGATGCCCGAAAAGATGCCAATAGCAAAGGAGATGATGAGTCCCAACAGGATGTTGTTGAATGACAGCACCAGGGTGAAGTCGATCATCTGATTCGCCAGCGTGAATATGCCATACACCATCAGCAGTCCCAGCACGCCGCCAATGAGGCATAAGAGTATGGACTCGATGAGGAACTCTGCCAGGATGAATATCTTCTTGGCACCCAGAGACATCTTGATACCGATCAGTCGGGTACGTTCCTTTACCGACACGAACATGATGTTGGCAATTCCGAACCCTCCCACCAGGATGGAGAATCCACCGATAAACATCCCTGCAATGTTGATCAGCCCGAAGGTCTGGCTGACACCTTGCGACAAGATGCTCATTTGATTGAGGGCGAAGTTGTCTTCTTCCCGTGGACTCAGTTTCCGTGATTTCCGCATCACCTTAATGACCTCGTCCCGCAATTCGGCCAACGGTATGCCATCTTTGGCGCGCACATTGATGCGCTGACCCACAGACCGGCTTCGCTCATTGACAAAGCGTGCCAGAAAATCGTAGGGAACCATCACCATGTTGTCCATTCCTCCGCCAACGATGCTCTCCCCTTCTTTTTCCAATACACCCAACACCCGCACTTTCCTGTTCAGGACCGAGATCTCCTTCCCGATAGCTCTTTCCGGATCGGCAAAGAGGGCCTCGGCTACACTGTAGCCCAACACGCACTGCGCCACACCCGACTCGGATTCTTGCAGGGTATAATACCTGCCGGCAAATATCTTCAACTTGAAGATGCGGTTGAAATCATAGGAAACCCCTGCCACGGTAGCTGACTCCACCTTCCTTGACCGGTAGGTAACCGTTTTGTTCTGCTGAATGATCTGAATCGCTACTGCATCTGCCTTGGTGAGTTCCCGCTGCAGGTACCTGAAATCGTCGGTGTTGGCCTCCGGGCGGTTCATGTACTTCCACCAGGGGTAGTCGCTGCCGAAGGCCCATGGCCATTTTTCTACGAATAATACGTTATCTCCCAGCTCGTTGATAGAGGACTGTATATTATCTTCCAGCGAATCGACGGCAGCAAACACGGAGATGATACAGAGTATGCCGATGGTAATGCCAGTCAGGGAAAGCAAAGCACGTAGTTTGTTGTTGGCGAGCTCCTGCAGTGCCAGCACAAAACTTTCTCGGATGATGGTCAGGTAGATCATTTGTATCAAAAATAGCAATAAGCACATAGGGTACAGGAGGCCTGCATCTGTTTAACGAAAAATAACCTACACAGCCCCCAAAATCGCCACCGTGACACTGGATTATGGACTAACAATCAATGGGATAAGACGCTTACTTTTTGTATCTTTGCACGCTTGTAAAAAGGTAGCTGATCGTCTATGAAACTATCTCAATTCAACTTTGCCCTTCCGGAAGAACTTATTGCCAAGTACCCATCGCCGGAAAGAGGCGACTCCCGATTGATGGTACTTAACCGAAAAGCCGGCACCATTGAACACAAAACCTTCCGCGATGTAATGGATTACTTCGGCGACGGCGATGTGATGATATTGAATAACACCCGTGTATTCCCTGCCCGCATGTATGGCCGCAAGGAGAAGACCGGTGCTCGTATAGAGGTATTCCTGCTGCGAGAGCTGAACAATGAAATGCGCTTGTGGGATGTGTTGGTAGACCCTGCCCGCAAGATTCGTGTCGGCAACAAACTGTACTTCGGTGAAAATGATTTACTGGTAGCAGAGGTAGTGGACAACACTACTTCCCGTGGTCGCACCATCCGGTTCTTATATGATGGTCCCGAAGAGGAGTTCCAGAAGATCCTGCGCAGTCTGGGCGAAACACCGCTTCCGGAAGAAATCGGAAGACCTGCCGAAGAGGTAGATGATGACAGATACCAGACCGTGTATGCAGGTGAGGAAGGAGCGGTTGCTGCTCCCAGTGCCGGTCTGCATTTCAACAAAGAACTGTTGAAGCGTCTGGAAATCAAGGGCGTTAATCTGGCTCAACTTACCGTGCATGTAGGTATTGGCACCTTCCGCCCCATAGAGGTTGAAGACCTGTCCAAGCATAAGATGGATGCTGAATACTTCCGCATCGACAGCAAGTGTGTGGACATCGTAAACAAGGCAAAAGATGCCGAGAAGAAGGTCTGTGCGGTGGGTACCACCACGATGCGTGCCATTGAAAGTGCTGTATCAGCCAACCGGCAACTGAAAACCATGGAAGGTTGGACGAATCTGTTCATTCATCCACCACACGAGTTCAGCATTGCTGACGCTATGATCACTAATTTTCACCTGCCGAAAAGCAGTCTCATCATCATGATAGCCGCCTTTGGTGGGTATGACCTGGTGATGAAGGCCTATGAAGAAGCGATCAAAGAGAAATACAGGTTTTTCGCCTATGGCGATGCCATGCTCATCATTTGAGAACGCAGAACATGAGTATGGAAACCGGAGGACAGTCGAACAGGCTGTCCTTTTTTTTGGGGTATGGGTGGGGGTGACCATCCCTAAATAGCGTTGACCGTTTTGGTTCAACAATTGGTTACTTCTAT